>DATNPC010000812.1:0-3002 GCA_036703375.1 Allocoleopsis sp. | reverse complement strand
GAATCGAATCATGGCTAAACTCCCTCATACTTCAGAAACAGCCATTGCTATTACTTTTCTAGTCATGAATTTGTCTGCCCTGCTACGGCAGGTTTTTTGTCTTTTTTTCCGCCTCAGACTCTCATCATACCTTTTTTGGGGCCAATTATTAAACAAGGTTATGATTGAGCCAATTCTCAACAATAAAGGCTCATCATTGTTTAAGGCTTAAATAACTAATTAATCCATCGGTTGTTTTTCGCCGACTTATTCAGCAAGCCCTATTTAGGTACGACTGACGAGATAAAACGCGAATGCTGACGCTCGTTCCTCGCTAACGCTTCACTATCGCCCCTACAGGGTTCCAGGAGATTTAAATTAGATTGAGTTCTGTCTACCTACTTATCGGTAAATATCTATTTTTTAATCCCTAAATTAATTTTGAGGTGGTACAGCAAGGGTAATCAAATCTTCAATTGTCTTGAGATTTGGATGACCTGCTAAGTAACCGATTCCCCGATGGAGGTGAAGCCGAAATTGGTTGGCGAGAGTTTCTTTATCGAGAGGCAAGCCATCATTATGGCAGCGTTGTTTGAGAGCCATAAGGAGGATATCAGCAATGTCTCCTCCGAAGACGCGCCAGCTCATTTCAACATTGCTGTCAGCAGGAATTGGTACTGGAGAAGGGAGGGTTGGTTCGGCCAGGGAACGACAAAATGCCCAACGGCACAAGATGTTCCACTGGTCGATTTTGGTATTGCGTTTCAGTTTAGTGAGTTGGTCTTTAGCAGATTGGGAGAGTTTAATCCGGTCGATAGGTGGTTCCATAGATTTTGTGTGTTCTTCTGGAAACTAATTTGAAAGTTGGTAATGGGTAGTAGAGAAGAGGGATTTTAAGTCATTTCAGAATCTGAGACAGAGTTGGATATACTCAGACTCTTCACCGCTATCTATAGCTTTGGTCGTGCTATCTACAATTGTTGAAGCCAAATCTTGTCGTCTATTGGAAATATCCAAGAACTGGCTGCCAAATGCCAACCATTGCTGGAATACCTCGAAGCGACCATCTTGAGGATGAATCACCTGATAAACACGCACGCGGTTTGAACTTTTACCTCCACGACCAATACACTTGAGTTCATAGCCAATTTTATCCAACAGGCGTCTAACGATTGTGATGGGAGTGGCATTTTTGGGCAATCCAATTCCTAGAGCTGTTTTAATGGAAGCGCGGTTAGAAAGTGCAAACGCTGCCATTTCCTTCAAGTCTTCGTCTGTGTTCCTTAATTCTCGTTCTGTAGATTGGAGTAGTATCGGAATTCCCAAGCGTTCCATGGTGCCAACAGTGGCACCCAGTTGAACGCGATTGAAGTCAGGCAGAAAGATATTACCATCCCCCAGCTCAATTAGCTGACGTGCTACGGCGGCATCCCGTTGACCTAAATAGTCTCGACCGATCGTGAGAAAATAATGCAGGAGGAGCTTGGGATACCAACCTTGGTCATCCTTAACCACAAGCTGTGCTGTAACTGGGATGCTATAGCGAAGTTTCAGCGCGTGTTTGCGAAGCGATCGCCTTTGGGATAATGTCTTCACTAAGCGCTTTTGTAAGACTTGATACTGAGTGTCGCTCAGATCGGCTGAAGTCGCGATCGCTTCGCATTCTACCTGATAGTTTTGGTCTCTTACAGCTGCGATTGCGGCAGTGAGTGAATTAGATTTAGCATCCTTACCTGAAGAGGACACGGGGGAAAGCAGACGGGAGGATGTCTTCACAACACTCTCCGTATCTCTACGTCTTCCTTTTTCTGCGTCTTGCTTGGGCGGGACTTCGATCGCATGATGACCTTCAGCGGCCAGCGCTGCTAGCACTGATTCTCGATACTGGAGCATTGAGGCATTGTGGCGAACTGCCATCTTTGCCCAACACAGCAACGATTCTGCTTGAAAGCCCATCTCAAGATCGTCGAGGGCGTCGAAGTCTGATTGTTGAAGCAATCGGATATTGAGTTGGGTGAGATTCTGCCCCGAAGTGAGCAAGGCGGGAATTGAGGTTGAGCCATTGCCCACTCGATTAAACCCATAAGGCGCAACCCACAGGAAGCGAGGTAGATTTTCTCGAATGCGTCCTAATGCTTGACGCACTGAGTTTTCACTTTGAATGCCTTGGGCAATGCCCCAAACCGAGGTAAAGTGTCCTCGCAGATCGATGCTGACTCCCGTTTCAATGACCGGACTTGCCAATACGATATCGTAGTTACTCAAGACTCGATCGAGGCAGGGCATGCATCCATAAGCTGGATGAGTCGGTTCGCTGAGAGATTCCGAATCAATTCGCAGGATTTTAGCTTGGGGAAATTTCTGTTGGAGGTAAGCTTCCAACGTGCAGGTACTCCAGAAGCTTCCTCGCTTTTGAGCGGAGAGGCAGATAAAGGGTTTCCCACCCTTACGAATATGCCGTTCTAAGTCTCCGATGAGTTTCTCAGGCGTATTATCTGTATAACTCTGGACAACCCAAGATTCACTAGCTCCGGGTTTCCAGTTATTTTGAATAATGAATGGTTTGAGGGGAACTCCGGATAGAGATTTTAAATAATCGATCGCGACATCACTTAAATCTGCATCGGCGATGAAGACTTGACCCTCACCTCCCAAAACATTCTGCATTAAGGTCTTGAATGATTTGAGGATAGCTACTCGATTGCTACTACAGGTTGGGGAATCCAACCCATGCCAGAGGACTTGTTCGACTTCATCAATAATGACAACTCCATCCGACCAATCCAGCGCTTCAAACCGAGCTTGAGAATTGGGATGCAGGGAGTCAATGCAAAGACCATACCCTAACACGCTGCCCTTGTCAGAGTCGCGCACTTCAGTAATATAGTTGAGTCCAAAACGTTGGCACAAGGCTTCGACTAATCGTACCCGATGACCGATAACCAAAACCTTCTGGTTGCGATCGAGGGCTTGTTTGACAACACGTTCTAACAAACGAGTCTTACCCGTGCCTTTGGGGGATT
>DATNPC010000811.1:0-5683 GCA_036703375.1 Allocoleopsis sp. | reverse complement strand
TTGCAAATTATTCCGATGGAGATCCTTGCATATATGGGGCTTACGCTTTTCGTGATTCAAGTGGGCGAGAACATCTTTTCGAGTTTAGTGTGGCTATTCATTATCCTAATCGTGAGCAATGGGATGAGTTTAAGCGAGAATACTGTGTGGGGACAGAGCATACGGTTTATTACTTACCTTGGTTACCGTCCATGCATGAAATTCAGTTGTGATTCCGCTGCACTAAGCATCTCAATTCAGGCACTGGATTTTGTTTCAGGGTTATCTGTCACTGATGAGTTTAGTCGCTGGTATTCCAAGGGTGCGATCGCTCCTCTTCAGCTAGCTGTAGCGATAATATTGGAAGAACTCGAAGATGAAATCCAGTAGGATACTGTTGATTATGTTGCGAGAGAAGCTTAAGCAAGAACTAGACAAGCTAAACGAAGATCAACTCAAGCAGATTGCTGATTTCATCGCCTTCATTGAGTTTCAGGCAAAGCAGGCTGAATCATCTGCTCCTTTTTGGCAGAGGGCAACACCAACGGAACGGGTCAAAGATTTCCGCGAGTGGGTTTCTCAGCTTCCCAAAACCAGTTTAAGCCTCCCTGATGAAGCCCTCAGCCGTGACAGCATTCACGAAGAATGACGAAGTACCTGCTTGATACTAATGTTGTCTTGCGTTTCTGCAACCCTTCTGATGTCCAACATAACCTTGCAACGGATTCTTCAGTCCCTTCCCCCTATAAAATTAAGTACGATCGAGCGATCGCGAAGCAGCAGACGCGATTATCCGAGATACTCTGACAGAATATAGTTTACATTGGTAGCCAACTGGAGCAGAGCGGGATGTTATGGAGGTGGGGATATTCTACACCACTGTAGGGGGAGAGAAATGATAACTAGGAAGGATAAAGAAATGGGTTTTGTAGGCATCTGGCATATTTATGAAATGGGAATGTGGGATGAAGACTATTTCAATATGGAAGTGCAAGCTTACATTGAAATAGCTTCCAATTATTGTGGAGATTTTCAATTTGGTCTAGTCTCTGGTGGATTACACGGTAGGGTAGTTGATGACCTTGATATCGAAGGTAAAAAGCGACTTGAGTTTACTTGGGAGGGAAATGATGAATGCGATCCCGCTTCGGGTAGTGGCTGGATTCGGTTAAAAGATCAAGATTCCATAGAGGGAAAATTTAGCCTCCACTATGGGGATGATTCCACTTTTTCAGCAAAAAGAGCTGGATAGAGATTTCTGCCTAGAGAGCAAATGATGCCACTTTTTTAATTGATTGCCGTTATACTTGACCAACCTTCAGGCTCGATCGCCTTTTCTCCCCACAAGCCAATAGCTGACCATTTTCCCTTTCCCCTTAACCAAAATTGCGCCCCGTTCTTCAAATAAAAACTTATCCTGCAAACGCTCTCTTGTCGCCGCCGTAACTTGAATTCTGCCGGGAAGTCCCGATGATTCCATGCGGGAGGCAATATTGACGGCATCACCCCAAAGGTCATAGCTAAACTTTTTGATACCAATTACACCAGCGACCACGGGCCCGGTGTTAATCCCAATGCGAATTTGGAACGATTCACCGTGTTGCGTTTGGAACTGTCCAATAGCTTGCTGCATATCCAGTGCCATTTGAGCGATCGCTTCTGCATGATTCTCCTTCGGTATCGGCAAACCGCCAGCAACCATGTAGGCATCGCCAATGGTTTTAATTTTCTCAACCCCGTGTTTTTCTGCTAATCGATCGAAAACCGAAAAAATCTGATTTAAGAGATCGAGTAGTTCTAAAGGAGAGACTTGAGCCGCTAGGGGGGTAAAGCCAACAATATCGGCAAACAGAATTGTCGCTTCCGTAAATTGTTGAGCTAAAGAACCCTCACACTGTTTCAACTGTTCAGCAATCGGCTTGGGCAAAATGTTGAGTAATAGCCGTTCTGATTTGTCTTGTTCCAACCGTAACGCTTGTTCGGCTCGAATGCGATCGCTAATATCCGCCTGAATGCCAACAAAATGAGTTAATCGGTTGTCGTCATCATAAATAGGGGAAATGGTTAACTCATTCCAAAAGGGTGTCCCATCTTTTCTATAATTGAGTAAGGTAACAGTGCAGTGTTCTCCCGCTTTAATCGCTGCACGAAGTCGGGCAATAGCAGGCTGACTAGTCTTGTCTCCTTGCAAAAAACGACAGTTATAACCCAGTACTTCAGCGGCAGAGTAACCCGTTATTTGCTCGAAGGCAGGATTGACGTAGATGAGGGGCATATCCGGCAATCGAGCATCGGCAATCACAATCCCTACACTACTAGCCGCGATCGCTTGATCTCGTAGCTTAACCGATTCCTGTAATCTCGTGCGATATGCCCCACTACCTCCCCAATTGCTTTCTGTGACATCCTGAGCAATGCCGTAGCTTATGCCGTTTGGATATGGAGATAAACGCCAGGACAACCAGCGATAGCTTCCGTCTCGGCAACGGTAGCGAGTTTTAAATTGAATCGGGGTTTGACTCTGCCTCTGGGTATGACATTGACGCTCCATATCCAGGGTGAAGGCAACATCATCGGGATGAACTAACTCTAACCAAGGACGCGATCGCAATTCATCCAGCGTCCAGCCCAGAGTTGTTTGCCACACTGAGTTGAGTTCTGTGAAATACCCATCACTGTCACGGATACACAACAGATCTGGGGAAAGATTGAAGAAGGTTTGGAGAGAGGCATCCCTGATAATTAGGGTTGGCTTACTCTCCTCACACGAAGGATTCATTTGATGTTGCTACGGAAGAATTTACGGTCGGTTTTTGCACCCTCAACCGGAATTTCCTGGGAGATTACTATTATTACATTTACTTAACACTTCGATTCAGATTCCCGACTTCTCAGAGAAGTCGGGAATCTCGCTTCACGGCTAAATAACCTCATTATCGACTTAAGGCATTGATAAAGCGCTGGAGATTGGTGAGGAATCCAGGTTTTTTGGCAGGTTGTGGCGTTGTTTCCCCATTCGTACTGCTGGCTGTTACCTGCATGAGCAGTTGCTCTAAAGCATCGCCTGCCGGCCTTTGGGGTTCTTCGGCAATTAACTGATATTCGTCATCCACTTCTAGCCAAACTTGCCACAGTCCAGGGTAAGAACGCAGGATAGCGACATTATCGAGAGGGCGCAGATAGTAACAGGACTCGATCGTTTTGATAAAGCGCTCGCGCATCTGACGCGCTGCTAAGCCAATGCCAACTACATAGATATCTTCGAGTTGAGGATTGAGCAGTACGCAGGGGCGATCGTCTGCCATGTTACACAGCTTTTCGACTTGATCGACCTCTACTGAGGAAGGGGAAATCACTAAGAACGCTTCATCCTCTGGTTGGATCTTCCGTTCTATCGGCGAGCGACTGGTACCAATATCGCTAATTTTAAACGGTACCTCTCCCCATTTATGGCGGGCTAAGGCAGCAGCGCCGGTATCGGGAAAGAGGACTTTTAGCCCCGAACCATACTGTTCAAACAGGGGGATAAACTGCTGCGCGATCGATTGAGATTGTAGAGCAATTTCAGGAAAAATCAGCTCCACTTGCAACCGCGTGCGACCATCATTGAGAGCCGCTTGGGTAGCCTCTTTTGCTTGAGCAATGGCTTCTTCAAGGCTTTTAGGAAGCTCCGCCATAATCTTTTTTTTCTTATCTTGTTAAATTCGCTACTTACAGTAGTATCGTTCACAACTGCTTCATAGAAAACAACCAAGCGCGTGTTTAAGTTACATAAATCAGTAATTCATTAAATTTATTAAAGTTTGTTAATCTTAGGGGGAATACCATTTGGGTTTAGACTTGCCAGCTTGGAGTTTCTGAAACGACCTACTGGTAAGGCTTTTTTTGTATCCAAAATGGTACAAATCCTCTCAAGTCCCTGAACATACCAGGATATGTTGCTGACAACCGTTGAGCAGTCTGACTTTCTCCCTCGCTTTTTCCGATTAGCGATCGTTAATGTTCTCTCCAATCTAATGGTGCCGCTCGCTGGCTTAATCAGCATAGCCTTCTTGGGACACCTCATGGAGATTCGACATCTCGCTGGCGTCACGATGTCTACCATTTTATTTAACTACATCTACCGAACGATGGGCTTTTTGCGGATGGGGACGACGGGGACGACAGCCCAAGCGGTAGGACGTGAGGATCGAGAGGGCGTACTGCTGACGGGGTTCCGGAATGGGGTACTTGCGCTGGGGTTGGGTGCGATTATCCTGATTTTGCAGTATCCTCTGCAAGAGCTTGGGTTTGCGCTGTTGAATGCAGCACCGGAAGTCAAATTGTCCGGGCAGGCTTATTATGCCACTCGCATTTGGGGTGCGCCTGCTACTCTGCTCAATTTCGTGCTGATTGGTTGGTTTCTGGGACGCGAACAAAGCAGCAAGGTTTTGGTGCTGTCCGTTGTTGGCAATGGAGTCAATATCCTGCTGGACTACCTTTTGATTGTCCGATACGGGTGGGAAAGTGCAGGGGCTGGGATGGCAACGGCTATCAGTCAGTACCTGATGTTGTTGGTAGGGATGATTTTCGTCTGCCGGGATGTTCGGTTGAACGAGGTAAAAGCGATCGCGAAACAAGTACTCAATGTATCAGAATTGAAAGCTTGCTTGGCGCTGAATGGAGACATTTTTATCCGGACTTTTGCCTTTCTCTCCACGTCTTCTATATTTACGAATCTGAGTTCGGCGATGGGAACAATCATGCTCGCTGAAAATGCCTTACTCTTACAGGTAGTCACGCTAGCCGCGTATTTTATTGATGGATTAGCGTTTGCTACTGAAAGTTTGGCTGGCATTTTTCGAGGCAAAGACGCGAACCATCAGTTAGCTTTTCTCATCCGAATTGCGGGAGGAACGGGCTTGATTTTAGGACTGGCTCTCGCGCTCGTTTTTGTTCTCTTTCCGCAACCCCTATTTAGCGTGTTGACCAACCATTCAGAGGTGATCGATCGGATTAATATCTATGTGCCGTGGCTTCTACCTGTCCTAGGCTTTGGTTCAATTGCGTTTATCTTGGATGGGTATTTTCTTGGCTTGGCGGAGGGCCCAACTATTCGTAGTGCGGCTTTAGCTGCAACTTTGCTGGGTTTTGTCCCGATCGCAATTATCGCTTGGCAGCTCAACAGCAGTCATCTCTTGTGGTTGGCGATGTCTCTGTTTATGGCGGCAAGAGTTGTAACGCTTTCGGTACAGGTGCCGAGGACACTCAGGGGGTAGAGAATTTTGCTTATCCCAAAAACACGGTCTAAGTAGGTCGGCATTCATACTTGTCGTTAAGGCAAGGTAGAGGGTAGAAGGCAGTTTGCGTAGCATGGCCGCTAGGGCATAGGGAAGAGGAGTGTAGTCTCTTAACACCTATTTACATGTCTTCGTTGATTGGTACCTACCTACTGATGACCGTGCCAAGTATACAACGATTAACCTTCGATTTGTGCGAGCGCTTCAGCAGCTGGGACATCAGCATAAATCACTTTCATAATCCCAGGCAGATATTTATCCATTGTCCACACATTAGCGTAAACGCCCCGCTCAATCAGGGCAGAGTTCAGATGAATATCATTCGTACAGATAGTGGTTTTGTAGTAAATCTGTCCACTGCCAAAATCTAGTTCAAAATTCCCTAAAATTAAGCCATAGTTGACTCGCATTAAAAACTCGGCGGC
>DATNPC010000810.1:0-5321 GCA_036703375.1 Allocoleopsis sp. | reverse complement strand
CTCGAACAAACTGGAATTCATAAGGCTGAATCGCTGTCCACTCTCGAACCTGTCTTTGAGTTGTTTCGATGGATCGACTCCTTACCCTTTGACTCTGCTGACGATCGAGCTGCCGCCGGAAACATCCTAGAAGTTCTCATCTCAGACTTCATGGGGGGCAGAGAGACAGGTCAATTCACCACCCCTCAGCCGATCGTCGATCTGATGATCGAACTCGCTGATCCAAAACCGGGTGATCGCATTTACGACCCCTGCTTCGGGATGGGTGGCTTACTCGTTGCCTGCACCCGCCGTCTGCAAGAGCAAGCCAGAGTTCTCTCGCCTCGAAGCTGGTTAGAGATTCAAGAAACCAGCATTTTTGGCGTAGAAATTAACCCTATCGCCTACGCGATCGGACTTACTCGCGTCGTGCTGGCAGGCATTGATCACCCCCGACTAGAACTCGGCGACACGCTAGAACGATCGCTGCTCCGCAACCGCGCCTCTGAAGGATTTGATCGAATTCTGGCAGTTCCTCCTTGGGGACAACGATCAACCTCCTACGCTTACCGAAATGAGTTTCCAATCCACACCTCGATCACAGAAGCGCTTTTCCTGCAACACATCATGGCTTTTCTCCGTCCGGGGGGTCGAGCCGTCGTCGCCTTTCCTGACGGCATATTCTTTCGCTCTGGCGCAGAAAAGCAGATTCGCCAACGCTTACTGTCTGAGTTCTACGTTGAAGGAGTTCTGGCACTGCCCCCTGGAGCCTTTACCCCGTTTACCGGCATCAACTCTAATCTGATCGTCTTTCGACGAGACGAGCCTGCCTCTTCCGTTCGCTTCTTTTTAGTCGAAGATTTTCCCTCTGGTCTACGTAAACGAGAAGCCGTCCTACCAGCGGAACAGCGATTGTTTGCAAAACAAGTTGCCCAAACCTTCCGCGACGGCAAACCCGGAACTCATCTCTGGAACACCCCCATCACAACCCTCGCCCAAAGAGACTGGGAACTGATTGTGAAGCGAACGGGGGATGATGCCCTTGCTGAGCAGTTGAACACTCTGACAGAAACTGACCCGACCATTAAGCTGCGCTCTCTCCATCAAATTGCCGAAGTTTTCGCTGGGATTTCTTACAAACAAGATGTCATCACGAAAGATGCCAAGCACCCTGATGTTGTGACGGGGTTACTTCGCGTTTCTGATGTGAAAGACACGGGTGCCAAAGCTCCAGAATTATTTCTAACCAAAGCTGGAGAATCAAAGGTCAAAGAAAAGTATTACCTGCGTCCTCTAGATATTGTCGTTACGAAATCGGGCACGATCGGCAAAGTTGGGCTGATTTCAGATGTTGCAGGGACGATCAATGCCATTGCCACCCACGGTCTTGCAGTTGTCCGACCCAAAGAGTCTGTTACAGCCCAATTTTTAGCGGCACTCTTGCGCTCCCCTGCCTATCAGTCTTGGCTGAAAGGGCACGCCCGTGGAGCAACCATCCAGCACCTTTCAATGGAAGCACTTAAAGATCTCAAAGTGCCAGTTCCACCGATTCAGGTGCAGAACCGTTTGTGGCAAGGCACTCATGGACGAATTTCGGATGCCCTGAGTGCATTAGTCCGAATGGTGATTGGTGCCAGCGACGATCCCTTGTTGAACTGGCTTGAACAATCCAATACTGTTCGAGCGCTAGCAAAACTCACTGAGCAAGCAGAAAGTGAGGAAAGGCTGATATGGCTCGATCGCTTCGGCAAAGAACTGCTTAACCTCAGAAACCAGGGAGTCCATCAACTGGTACACATCCCCGCAGAAACCATACCGTGGTTGACTACAGCCGCAACAGCCGCTGCCGCACTCGCAGGAATTCACGAAATTCCCAGCGGAACAGGGCGATTGGCAGTTTTAGAGAGCGCCTATCGCCGGATTAACGATGCTCTCGAACTGCTGGATAACGCCTCTGTCGCCGTAGTCGAAAGGGCACGGGAAGTGAGCCTTGATGTTGTCAAGATCATTACCCGTGAAATTGCATCAACTTTGGAAGATGTCGAAATTGAGGCGCACCTTGAACCTTCCAGCGTTGTCGTTGGCACACCCAACGAAGTTGCCCTTCTCATTCAAAATGCATCCTCGACCGCCCTCAGAAATCTGAGGATTCAGACCGACCCCGCCATCGGGACTGGCAAAACTGCTTACCTCACTGAAGGCAGTGAAGTCAAAATTCCCCTGCTCGTAGAGCCTCAACGTGCATTCGGTACGTTTAATTTCAATATGACTTGGGCAGCCTCCCGGTTAGACGGAACGCCTGTTCGAGGAGAGTTACCCTTGACCCTTGCCATCCGTTCCACCCGCGAGTCAATCCTGACCAGTGACTTGGGAACCAGTCCATATATCGTTGGCAGCCCGGTTGACCGAGAGGAAATGTTTTTCGGGCGAAACGATGTGATTGAACGAATCAAGCGACAACTCTCCACTAGTAAGCGGGCTAACGTCATTCTCTTGGAAGGCAACCGACGCACGGGTAAAACTTCCATCCTCAAGCAACTTCAGAAGCTCGAAGTTCTCCCAGACTGGCTCTTAGTGGATTGCTCTTTCCAAGGTGCGGAAGGACACCAGAACAAGGTAGGGATGCAAACTCAAGACGTTTATCGGCTCATGGCTCGCATGATTGGCTGGACTTGTCATGACGCTGGTGTTGATGTCTGGTTGCCCGGACAAGTTGCACCAACAAGCAGCAAACCCTTTAAGGTGCAGTTTTTATCAGGGCTGAGTAAAGCCTTTTGTGCCGATCATCCTTTTGAAACTTTTGAACTCTATCTGCAATCTGTGCTGGAAGCCATCCGACCTCGCAGACTTCTCCTGATGCTGGATGAATTTGACAAACTCCAGGAGGGCATCGACTCTGGAATTACCAGCCCACAGGTTCCAGAAAATATTCGCTATCTGCTACACAAATACCCAAATTTGTCAGCAATTATCACAGGCTCGCGACGGCTCAAACGGCTTCGGGAAGAATATTGGTCAGCCCTGTTCGGCATTGGGCACCGAGTTGGAATTAGCGCACTTCCGCTAGAAGCTGCGAGAGCACTCGTCACTGAGCCTGTGGAAGGAAGGCTTCTCTATCTTCCTGAAGCGAGAGATCGCATTGTAGAGCTTTGCGCCCGTCAACCTTTTCTGATTCAGTCCCTCTGCAACCGAGTTTTTGAGTACGCAGCGAGATCGGGCGATCGCACCATTACCCCCTCTCATCTTGAAACAGCCGTCAATGAGATGGTTGAAGACAACGAACACTTCCAAACCCTGTGGGGGTACGCAGCAACAGAGCGACGACGAATGATCTTGGCACTTTGTGAACAGCTAGCTGAAGGAGATGATCCAGTCAATCTCGCATTGCTGGAAGTGAAGTTTGAGGAAGCGGGTATCCTTGTTCCACGACGTTCTGGGCTAGGTTCCGATCTGGAATTTCTACGGGAATTGGAACTGATTGAGCTAGACCCTTCAGACCGCCGTGGTTCTTATGCTCCCACAATTCCATTGATGGCAGAGTGGATTAGGAGAAATGTCGATTTTTCAGACTTGAAACGCAAAGCCATGAAGGAAGCTGAGGAGGAGTTATAAGAATGAGTGTTTTGTATCAAGTGCTAGGAGCCAATGTCCCTAACCTGTTGGGGCGTGAGGCATTATTGACAAAACTTGAGCGCCAATTATTAAAACCTACGCCTGACCACGTTTGCGTCGTTGGTCCTGCTCGTTATGGCAAGAGCGTCCTGCTGCACCACCTGGCACAGAAATACCGTAGTGGAAACAAGTACTACATCACTGCCATGTATCTCGACCTCAGACACGCCACTCCAAACAGTGATGAAGGCTTCAAACATCGCCTCGCCCAGGAGCTTAAGATTACGCTGTCTGGAATTAATTCAGACCTCGCTGACTATCTTGAGATGGATGAAAACGACAGTATATATGAGTTTCTAGATTTAGTATTTAGAGAACTGGATAGTAAGGGCGAGCGCCTGCTCGCAATTTTAGATGGGTTTGATCATGTTCTTAAAGAAACAGGCATCACTCGCAACTTATGGGATCAGCTTAGAAATTTAGCACAGCATAATAGCCTTCGCTTGGTCACAGGCAGCCGCCTACATTTGCGTAATCTCCGCGATTTAATGCCAACAGACTCCCGAGTTTCAGATTTTTGGGAGATTTTCAATCCCACTCCGCTTCCGGTTGGTAGATTGGACGACTCCGATTGGGATGGTTTTTTGTTGCCGTTGAATGCGAGAAATATTGCGTTCGATAGCTCGGCTCGTAAAGAAATTACCAATTGGACGGGTGGAGTTCCTATTCTTGCAGCCGCTCTTCTAAAACAGATTGCTGAACAAATTGAGGATGGAGCCAACCTCTCCAAAAGTGATATTGACGAGATCTCCGAGGTTATGGTGTCTAGCCATCGCCATCTCTTAGAGGATTTATGGGAAGACTGCACAGATGAAATGAAAGGGGACTTAGCCAGGGCTGTTGGGCAAGATATTGACGCTGGTAGTCTGCCTCATGAGCGGAAAACTGCTTTGGAACAACGGGGCTTTCTCCAGCTTTCTAGTAATAAGCTTAAGTCTTGCTGCCGCCTTATGAAGAAATATGCTGAACTGCGAGCGCCAAGCGTCGCAGAGCTACGTCGCTTGTTTCAAGATAGCGAGAATTTTGAAGCAAATATTCAAGAGGTTTTGGAAATGCGGTTAGCCCAGATTCAGGGGGGCGACCCACAACTGCTTGAATTAATCCGAAAAGCAATCCGGGATATTTCTCCTAATCCTATGGATGCGACGAATTGGATGCGTCGTTTCGTGTCTCGATCCCTAGATATTATCTGGCTTCATGAGCTGCCTCCTGACCGAAAACTACCAGCAGTCTGGATTAATGAATGGCAAGCTAAAGCAATCAATTTTCCCGATGACGCTGGCAGACTTCCCTCAAGCATCTGGGGGCAATGCACCATCTTGCAGTTAATTACTGGCTCACGGCAGGGACTTGAGCCAATTTCACAATATGTCACCAAGCCCACTTATATCTTGGTTAATCACATCCGAGAAATAGCTGATTTTGGGCAACACACAACCCCTCGTGACAAGGTGACAATTGGAATTGCTGCCGCTTATTGTCTATCCGCAATTAGCCTTTGTGAAAGCCTCAAGAATGATCTGCCTAGTGCATAGCTCAAGCATTTAGCATATCCTGACAGCAGCATGAACACTCCCCTTACCTGCCACTTTCTCATCGGCTCACCGGGCAGCGGTAAATCTACCCTTGCTGCTCAGATGAGCCAGATTATTTCTGGCAGTCAAATTATT
>DATNPC010000809.1:0-11303 GCA_036703375.1 Allocoleopsis sp. | reverse complement strand
AAGGGGACGGGTTTGGGACTATCGATCAGCTATCAGATTGTGGTAGAAAAGCACGGAGGACAGTTCTACTGTATTTCAGTGCCAGGAGAGGGGGCGGAGTTTTTACTGGAGATTCCCGTTCGGCAAAGCGAGCGATCGCAGCTTCCACTCAATCAAGCGCAAGAACTGTTAAGTTAAAAGAGCGATCGCATCTGCTAGTACGTTGTAAATCTGTCGAAAGAAAGCTGTACGATGTTTACGATCTATTCCTATAGCTAACATTGTTCCGGTGACTGCAAGAAACCTTCTTCTTTTAGTAGAAGACAATCCCGATGATGAAGAACTGACTTTACTGGCTTTTGAACAAAGTTCAGTTTCTAATGAAATCGTAGTAGCACGCGACGGAGTTGAGGCACTCGACTATCTATTTGGTACAGGTATCTACGCCAATCGCGATACAGCTCAACTGCCAGCGCTTATCCTACTGGATTTACAACTCCCCCGAATAAATGGCTTAGAAGTATTGGAGCGACTACGCGCCGATAACCGCACGAGATGGCTTCCGGTAGTGATTCTAACAACATCTAACGAGCAGCAAGATTTAATTGATAGTTATAGCTTAGGGTGCAATAGTTACATACGCAAACCAGTAGACTACAACCAGTTTTTAACTGTAGTACAGCAATTAGGTTTGTATTGGCTGATTTTAAACGAACCCCCACCCGTACCACTTATATAAATTGAAATAATATGAGCAAACCACTGCGCGTTTTAATTGTTGAGGATTCGCAAGACGATGCGGAGCTAGTTGCCTACGAGCTAGAGCGCAGTGGTTATGACTTAGTTGTCGAACGAGTTGACACGCCTACTAGGATGAAAACGGCTTTGGACAAACAGCCGTGGGATATCATTATTGCTGACTATACCCTACCTAGTTTTAGTGCTCCAGCCGCGTTGAATCTGTTGAAGGAGCGAGGATTAGACTTACCATTCATCGTTGTATCAGGCACTATTGGTGAAGATAGAGCCGTTGCTGCCATGAAAGCGGGTGTGCATGACTATGTGATGAAAGACAATTTGACACGACTTGCCCCTGCTGTTGAACGCGAATTACGCGAGGCGGACGAACGTCGCAAACTTCATGTAGCGGAGGAAACAGTACGCAAAAATGAAGAACGCTTTCGACTGCTTATCGAAAATGCTTTAGACATCATTACGGTATTGGGCAATGACGGGATTATCCACTACGAAAGTCCGTCTCTGGAGAGAGTTTTGGGATATAAACCCGAGGATTTAGTGAATAGGAATATCCTTGAGTACGTTCACTCGGAAGATGTCGAAACATTTCTCGATACCCTGAATCAGGTAGCCCAAAACCCTGCCCTCACTCTATCGATAGAGTTCCGGTTCCAGCATCAAAATGGCTCTTGGCATATCCTTGAAGCGATGGGAAAACAGTTTCTCGCGTCTTCAGAAATGCCGAGTATTGTACTCAACTCGCGTGACATTACAGAGCGCAAGCGAGCTGAAGAACTGCGACAAACCTTAGAACGGGAACGAGAACTCAGCGAGGAACGATTTAACTTAGTTTCTATGATGTCGCACGAGTTCCGCAATCCCTTGAGTAGTATTATTCTCGCTAGCGAACTCCTAAAGAAAATTGGTGACGTATCTCTTGCAGAAAAAACAAGTCGTTACCTCAATCAAATTGAAGTTTCTGCTAAAGCAATGACCCAACTTTTGGATGATATTTTGAACCTATTCAAAGCAGAAGTTGGTAAGTTAGAAGTAGACCCACAGCCTTTTAATTTAGCGGAATTTTGCCAAAACTTGGTAGAAGGACTACAGCTAAATGCTGGGAGTAAACATACGCTCACCCTCGTCATCAAAGGGGAATGCGATCGCGCTTGCATGGATGAAAAGCTCCTGTGGCATATTTTGGGTAATCTGCTCTCCAATGCGATTAAGTACTCCCCTGATGGCGGGCATGTCCGGTTTGAACTGTGCTGTCATTCCACATCAGCGATCTTCCGAATACAGGATTATGGTATCGGCATTCCTGAAGACGATCGACAAAAACTATTTGACTCGTTTCACAGAGGGAAAAACGTTGGTAAAATTCCCGGTACTGGCTTAGGACTTTGTATTGTCAAGCGGTATGTAGACTTGCTGGGAGGTCGAATTACTTTAGAAAGTGAGGTTGGAGTAGGAAGTACATTTACAGTCACGTTACCATTGCACAGTGGGACATCAGCCCCCTTACCCCAGCCGATCTGTACATCAAACCATTAAGCGGCTATGCATCGGTTAGTTGTTAGTTATCAATAATTTTCGCAAGAGCGAACAAGTGAGAGAGCGCAAGCTTTATCCTAGTCTAAGCCGTCTTGAAAAAGCGAATGATTTCGCGAACATGGTCGAGAAACTGTCCATCTGTTGATAGCTGCGCGATCGCATTTTGCGCTTCCCGAGACAGGCGTTGGTGTTGACTTTCATTGGTTGCTCGCAGTTCTTCCAACGAAGCTGTCAGACGCGCTAATTCTTGGCGAGTTTCGTCCTGAAAACGCTGATAGGTACTAATCCAGGAGTAAGGTTCTTCCGGATCTAATTGTTCTTCTATCCGCTGAACGGTTTGTTCTAGCGTGCTAAAGCGGTTGCGGAGTTCCCAAACGTCTTCTCTAGGATACTTAAACTCTTGTCGAATCATCGCCAAACGAGCGGCAAGATATTCATAGGTTCGCACCGCTGGACGCAAAGCGGTTAAGAGTAAGGCAGCACCGGAACTGATGTAACCAATCACGCTGATACCCGTAGCAGCAAGGATGTAAAGTCCAGCCGCAGAGAGGAGATGCAAAGCAATAGCAACCATTAGCGATCGCTTGGCAACAACTCTGGCATACTCAACTTGTTTGGCATCAACCGCAATCTCCTTTTGATCGGACATCGCCGCCTCATCCAGCACCGCCTTGGCTTCATAGTGAATATTCCACGGCACGGTGACAATCGCCAGCAACCACTCAAAAATCGCTACGGCAATCACCCAGTCGATGAAACTACCTGCTGGAATGTGCAACCATTGCAGTATTCCATAAGTCAGTAAAACTAAAGTAACCAGTCCGAGATTGAAACTAATGACGCTGTAGTACATTCTAGTCAGTCTCCACGAGCAGGATAGCTTCGATCCTGGCTGCCAGTAGCCAAGTCAACTCGGTTGTTTGTGATGCTTCTTAGAGCATCACATCGATTAGCCTGCCCGAAAGGCACCAACTCTTGCGGGAAGAGAGGGTGAGTTTGTCCACTCATCGCTTCCCCAAACCCCTAGTGAGTCAGACATTGATAGGTTTTAGTCGTTTCTACCCAACTCCTATTTCTGGATCGATTGACACTGTGCCGCGATCGCAACAATCTCAGCTTGATTGTGACAGTTCAGCAAATTGTCACAAACTTTTGTCGCAAGCCTGAATCAACAGTAGACCTCTCCTAGGAAAATAAGGCAGAGGGCAGAAGGCTCTTATGAAATAAGAATTTTCATGCGCGGTGGCGGAAATTGGAGCCATGAGGGACTGTTTTGAAAGTCTCCTTTCATTCTGGAGTGTGAGCGGTACGCTCATAGTCGTCTCTTGCAAAAGCCAATTTTTAGCTGTAGGGGCGAAGCATTTGCGGATAAAAACCCTGATTTTACCGATAAATCCGAGCGCAAATGCTTCGCCCCTACCCGTAATTTTGGTTAATAGATCGATGCTCTAGTGACAACTGAGCAGTTCACGTCGCGTCTGTCCTGGCCGTTGGGAGTAGAGCCTGGAGAGTAGAGATTAGGGAAAATAACGTTGATTGCGCGATCGCGTGCAAAATTTTCCATAAAGTTTTGCACCTAATGCTCTTAACTGTTGTTTACTCCAGTTGGGAAACATTTGATGATACGGTTCATCAAATAGTCTGACCAGAGAAAATACCCCTCAAACGACAGAACACCTTGATTTTTGACCAGGGAACTAGAATGAAGACATCCGTTCAGCAGCGAGTAGCAACACTAGCCGTAGTTGCAATTTCCGCGATCGCAGCTTGGAAACCAGCCACAGCCCAGAGCTTTTACGAAACAGAAGTTGACCCAAGCAAATTCGTTACCGTAGCTGCACCCTACGCACAGAATTCTCATCAACTACTGATAATTGAGCAAATCTCGTCCAAGCGAGTGTGTTGGAGTGAAAGCGGCAGCAATCCCGTACAAGTAGATCCACTACTATTGAACTTTGATTTCACAGGCATTTGCGGGCGCAGTACCGATAGTAATGGCTATTCAATCCGCAAAGACGGTCAAGATTTAGGAACCCGGTACATTCTCAGAATCGTCGAGCGCAATGGCGAACTCGTATTGGTGGGTACTAACACATTAGATCGTCAGGCTCCAGAGCTGGTGATTGGTAGAACCAAGGGTTTAGGTAGTGGCTTCCTCAAGATTTTTCTAGATCCAGACTGGCGATTGACCAAACGAACCCTCGATGGAAAAGTCCTCGGCCACATCTATCTCACCTCTGGTAAGAGCGCCTTTTCGTTCCGAGATATCGCCTCCGATATCTACGCCAAGGAAATCGAACAGGCTGTAACACTGGGCTTTGTCTCTGGATTTAAAGAAGATAATACCTTCAGACCGCAAGATGCCCTCACCCGAGAGCAACTCGTATCGATCGTGTTGGAAGGCTTAAAAACTCTGCCCGGTGCCAATATCCAATTTCCAGCTCAAGTCTCATCCCGTCCCTACCCTGACGTGGATGCTTCACGCTGGAGTGCCGCAAAAATTCAATGGGCGCGGGATAACAAAATTATCAGTGGCTATCAAGATGGCACCTTTAAACCGTCTCAGCCAGTGACTCGTGCCGAACTGATTGCGGTAGAGCGACGGGCCGCTGAATTTGCACACACAATGCAGGGACGACCCACGGAACTGACTCCCAAGCAACCAGCCACGCAGTTTTCAGACACACAAGGACACTGGGCGGCTTCGCTGATTAGCCAAATGTCAGCCTACTGTAAAGTCGCTTCCCCTGTAAATGAAACAGGTACGGCATTTTCTCCCGACGCTCAAGCTCGCCGGAACTATGCGGCAGCAGCAACATTGCGAATGCTCAACTGCGTTAAATCAGAGACGACGACTGGGGGTTAAGCTGCTCTTGCATTGAACCCGGATTCCTCGTTAATCGGGTATCACCTATTACCGTGAAATCCCCCGTCCTTTTAGGCGGGGGATGAGCTTAATGCCATTCCTCTAACAACTTAGAAGAAGATTCGCCTGGGAAAAACTCAGAGTTGAGTACTTGGTCTATAGGGTAAGGGTTCTCTGCGGGGAAAGCTCTATAGCCTAGGCTTGTTTCCAAAACAGCCAAGTCTAAAGCACTTTCGTATACGTCGTTTATGGCTTCCGGCAAATAAGGTTTTAAGCTTAGGCTTTCTTTGAGGAGGCGTAAAAGTTGGCGTCGCTGTTCCCGAATTGTCATAAACCAACTCTTAGAGCGGTGACTCGGCTGAAATTCCCATTTGAGTAAATGCCCTAGTAAAACTGCTAAGCGGTTTCTCAGCTCCTGTCGCTGCTGCTTCCCCAACGATTCAATCTCCTCAAGCAGATTCAGAGTGTCTAAGCAGTTCCATTTCGCCTCGCGGATAAACTTCGCTTGCTCCTGCGTCCAAGCGTAAAAGTCCGTTTCGTATAACTCAGAGGATTGACCAGTGGCATGGGAACTACTCGGCATTATCCTTCACTCTAGTTCAATTACCCTATCCTCAGAATAACCCTCTTCTGTCACTTCGGGAAAATTCAACGAATTTACGTTGTTACAGCCCACGAAAAATCAAGGTTTCACCCCAGTTTGACAGAAGAGGGATAAGCTGTTAAGCATTTAATTGACTGGTTGATGCTGACGGGGAGACTGGGTGACAGGGAGACGGGGAGAGGGATTGATGGTTTTTACCAAAATCTGAAAGTATGCGATTTAAATGCACATCAGCTTAGCTTTTCAACACGACTTGGAACGTTAAGAGGGAAGGAAGGCAATCAACGGTAATCTCACGACTTGGCATCTAAACTGCTGTTGTTTGTTTGACTCGTTGGTGAGCTTTTGCCAATTTCCAACATTCAGATGCGATCGCCCAATCCTCTTGAGCTTGTATGACTAACACGCGCACGGCTGAATCTACCGTGGCAATATCGGTATCGTTCGGTGACTGGGTATTTTTGACATCATCAAGTTTTAAGCCGAGAAAGTCAAACGCTTCGCAAGCACCTGCTCGAATAACAGCGGAATTTTCGCCCACTCCTCCCGTAAACACTACCGCATCCAATCCTCCCAAGGAGGCAAGCATTGCACCCATGTTTCTGCGTAGCGAATGTAGGTACATGTCAATGGCTAGTTTGGCACGCGAGTTGCCCTCTTCCCTCGCCACCATTACCTGCCGCAGATCGCCCGATATCGCAGAAATACCTTTTAATCCTGACTCCCGATTGAGCATCCGATCTAATCGTTCGGCATCGTAACCCTGGCGCAACAGGTGGACGAGGATTCCAGGGTCTACCGAACCCGATCGCGTTCCCATCATCAATCCTTCAATCGGCGTAAATCCCATGGTTGTATCGACACTGTGACCTTGGCGGATAGCCGCTAACGAAGCGCCATTGCCAAGATGACAGGTAATCAGCCGCAACTCAGATAAATCCTTACCCAACAGTTGCGCGGCTTTACTAGCACAGTATTGATGATTAATCCCGTGAAATCCGTACCGACGAATCCCTTGGCCTAATAACTCATAGGGCAGTGGATACAGGTAGGCCTCTTGGGGCATTTGGGAATGAAACGCCGTATCGAACACTGCTACTTGCGGGATATCGGGCAAGAGCTTTTCTAGGAGTTCGATGCCTTCTAGATTGGCTGGGTTATGGGCTGGGGCTAACGCCGATAAATGCGCGATCGCATCTTTCACCTCAGGTGTCACGATGACGGGCATCTGATACTCCTGTCCGCCATGGACTACCCGATGGCCTACCACATCAATGTCCGATAGAGTCTCAATGACCTGGGTATGTCCACCGGTAAGAGTTTCTAACATGTGGGCAATTACATCCGGTCGAGAAGTGGTTTGTAACTCTTCTTCTAGAACCGTTCCTCGGCTAAACGTACAGCAAATCGAACTGTGCGTTTTAACTTCTAGGTCTGCCATTCCTGGGTGTTTCGTCCAATCAACCTTCGCTTCCCAAACGGGTGAGAGTGGGGAGTCTGGCAAACTATCATCGATTTGGTACAAGCAACTCTTCTGGCTACTCGATCCCGCATTCAGTACCAAGATTTTCATAAATGGCGACCTAGATTGATTTGACTCGATCCAACAGAGATAAAGTTTTAAGCGATGCTAATTTAACTTTCTCTAGAGGACATCACTTTTTCCGTTTTAGGCGAACATTACACGCAATCGCACTTTTAAGTAGAGGAATCTAATTCATCATAAGGTGGGCATTGCCTGAGATAAACTCTGTAACCCTGACAAAAGTTGTTTCTAGGCTATGCCCACCCGACAACTAGGTTTGGTTTGTTGAAGTACACCGAGTTACCAGTTACTTACATCTGTTCTAACTCCTTACCCTTGGTTTCCCTAATGAAAAAGACGACGAAAAAGATAGAAATTGCGGCAGCAATTGTATACAGACCGTAGGCAGAACCTAACCCGAAGGTTTTGAGTAAGGGAGGAAATGTAGTGGAGACCAGAAAATTAGCAATCCACTGGATTGATGCAGCAACTGAAAGTGCAGCCGCTCGAATCTGATTATTAAACATTTCCCCTAACAGTACCCAAACAATCGGGCCCCAAGAGAAACCAAAGAAAACAACATATAAGTTGGCAGCCAAAAGCGCGATAATTCCTGAAGAACCCGGTAGGGTGGGGTTACCTGTTGCAGGATCGACCGCTGCATTCGCAAAGACAAGTGCCAACGTCCCTAGGGTAACGGTCATTCCTATCGATCCTAAGAGCAGGAGAGGTTTTCGACCAAACTTATCTACAGTAGCGATCGCGATGAACGTCGTCACAATATTAACAATACCCGTGATGACTGTAATCAACAGAGAATTTCTTTCCGAAAATCCGACTGCCTGCCACAAAATGCTGCTGTAGTAAAAGATAACGTTGATCCCAACGAATTGCTGGAGGATCGATAGACCCATGCCAATCCAAACAATCGGCAGTAATCCACCACTCCGGCTTAGGAGATCGGAAAATTGAGGCTTGCGCTCGGTATTAACCGTATTGTGAATCTCCTGAACTTTTGCGTTTACGTCACCTCCGACAACCTTAGCCAAAACTTTTGCCGCTTCTGCGTGTCTGCCACGAGCAACCAAATATCGAGGTGATTCAGGAATCATCAACGCGGCTATGCCATAAATTAGGGCTGGCGGGACTTCCGACCAAAACATCCAGCGCCAAGCGGGGACTCCAAACCAAAACGCTCCTTCTGCCGAACCTCCTGCGCCCAGAGCGATAAAGTAGTCGGATAGCAAAGCGATGAAAATACCCACCACAATCGCCATTTGTTGAAGCGAACCAAGCCTTCCCCGTAAGTGAGCGGGAGCAACTTCTGCAATATAAGCAGGTGCAATGACGCTAGCGATACCAACGGCAATTCCCCCCAAGGCACGCCAGAAGATAAAGTCCCAAATTCCAAAAGCAATACCAGAACCAATACTACCAAGGGTAAACAAAACAGACGCAATAATCATGCTCTTGGTGCGCCCTAGTCGATCCGCGATCGAGCCTGCGATGAAGGCTCCAAGCGCAGAACCTAGCAAAGCAGAGGACACGGCAAAACCCGTCATCGCACTACTAGAATTGAACGCTTTTTGCAGTGCTCCAACGGCACCATTGATAACGGCAGTATCAAAGCCGAACAAAAAGCCACCGAGGGCAGCAGCGCAAGCAATGAAAATTACATGAGATGTATTCGGTTTAGCAAAAACATCTTGAGTGTTCGGTGAAGATGATTTCATAATGCAGCCCTTACAGTCTTGATTTGTGCGGGCGGTTCAATATCAATTGACGTGCAATGGCTCAGATGTAGAGTAGGCAACACAAGCCGTTAAGAGCAGACTGTCTGAGCTGCCCCTTAAAATTTATGTTTGAAGGCACCGATCCACATCAATACCTTACTTGCATTAGCCATAATTACCAATACAAGGAGTGCTTATTTAAGCCTTTACATAACTTCGCAATTTTATGCCGTCTGAAAACCGCTGTAGTAGTAGTATGAGAGTGCTTTCCAATTCAGGACATCGGGCATAAGGAATAGAACACGGGGTAGAAGTCCCATGACCTCCTTCCGTACTACAATTACCATAGCGTTTGCATTAATTTTTTGTGACCTCGTACAGTGCAATCAAGCCTCAGCTAGTACTTGTAGATAGGAGAATTACTGGTTAACTTCTATCTTTTTTTCCCTGAACTGAATTTCATTAGAGTACATGAAATCACCCGATCGCATGACCCTTTCGGGTGGTTTGGAGTGGGAGAAGCAGAGAGTATCTTGTAGGTAATGACAATGTAAACAGCTTTTGTTTGCTTGGTTACTCTCTTGCCAGTGTTGAGGACATGAATCATGCAACTCAAAACTCTCTTACTCGGAGCTATTTTAGTCGGTGTTACTGCGATCGCTCCATCAACGTTGGCCGAGACTCAGACTTGTCCCAAAGCTGAGGTAGTGGCTCCTTCAAGTCAAACTAAAATTATTCGTAACGCTAGATTTAACTATCGCTTTAGAATACCCACTAATTATGGAACAATCGCACAAGGGGACAATGGCATACTGGTACTTGACCCGGAAAGCTTTAAACGAGCCCAGTGCTTAGTGACCAATCGAGTGCCTACGGAGTATCCACCTGGAGTTGCTGTGTATGTAGAAGCTGTAACTCCCGAAAACCATAGTGTCAGCGATCTGATCAAACAAAAACCTGAAGCTAAGATTGCGGGAACTACCTCAGTCGCGAACCAAAGTGCTGTCGTTTACACTAGCGATACTCTGGGATATCAGAAGAATGTTTCTTTCTTGACTCCCGATCGGAAATCCATAATTACGATTTCCGAACCGTATCAATATTCGGCTGGGAAGTGGGTTCCTGCTACGGTTTTTCAATCCGTCTCGAATACCGTTCTCTCCTCATTTACATTTACCCGTCAGTAATTCTTCGTCGCATTCACCCATATCCTCCGTATCCGGTGAATGACACACCAGCGATTTAGATCCCCGACTTTTCTAAAAAGTCGGGGATCTGACGATCGCGCAGTGCCTTATGCAGCCTACTACTCGCTACTGAGTCGGAGCGCCCGATCGCACTGTCTCATCTGCTACATCTGTGGGAGATTTAGTTTCACTGGGCTTTTGCCCGTTAGCAGTACCGGAGTAAGGCCACTTCCAGTCGGGAATCTCCGGCATATCATCCCCGTACTTGGAGATGTAATGAACGTGTTCGACCAGCTTATCGCGCAACATCTGTTTGACATGCGCTCCTTTATACTGAAGCTTCGAGACGCGATCGATCGCATCCATGACGAGATGAAAGCGATCCATATCGTTCCGGACAACCATGTCAAAGGGTGTGGTCGTCGTTCCCTCTTCCTTGTATCCTCGGACGTGGAGGTTTTTGTGGTTAGTTCGGCGATAGGTCAAGCGGTGAATTAGCCAAGGATAGCCGTGGAAGGCAAAGATAATTGGTTTGTCGGCTGTAAAGATGGAATCAAAGTCTTTATCGTTCAAACCGTGGGGATGTTCGGTTTCGGGCTGAAGTTTCATTAAGTCCACCACATTCACAACCCGTACCTTCAAGTCGGGGAAGTGCTGGCGCAGCATGTCAACGGCAGCCAATGTTTCTAAGGTGGGAATATCTCCACAACATGCCATCACCACATCGGGTTCGCTGTCTTGGTCGTTACTGGCCCATTCCCAAATACCCACGCCTTGAGTGCAGTGCTTGACGGCAGCGTCCATATCTAGATACTGCAAGGCGGGTTGTTTTCCAGCAACGATGACGTTGACGTAGTTGCGACTCCGCAGGCAGTGGTCGGTTACAGATAGCAGAGTGTTGGCATCTGGCGGCAGGTACACCCGAACAACACTGGCCTTCTTGTTGGTGACAACATCAATAAATCCGGGGTCTTGGTGGCTAAAGCCGTTGTGGTCTTGCCGCCAAACGTGAGAGGTGAGTAGGTAGTTGAGAGAAGCGATGGGTCTGCGCCAGGAAATATGGTTGCAACTTTCCAGCCACTTGGCGTGTTGGTTGAACATCGCGTCAACGATGTGA
>DATNPC010000808.1:0-32458 GCA_036703375.1 Allocoleopsis sp. | reverse complement strand
TAAGCTTTGTTGCTGCTCCACTACTGATTCCAACGGCCCAATCATCAGGGTGAGGGGAGTCCGGAACTCGTGGGAAACATTCTGGAAAAACTGCGTTTTCTGCCGGTCTAGTTCCAGCAATCGTTCGGCTTGTTGTCGCGTTTTCTGATAGAGTCGCGATTGTTGAACAGCGATCGCGGCTTGGGAGGCAACAGCTTGAGCGAGATCGACTTCTGCTTGCAGCCACTTACGCGGTCTATGAGTTTGGCGCAGGGTAATACTGCCAATAATCCTAGCCGTTCCTCGCGTCTGATGTCCGTTTGTGGAGTGACGCTTCGCCTCGTTAATACTAGCGCCATCCGCTAGCAACGGTACTACCAATAGTGCTCGGGCGGGTTTACGCAGTGGTAGGTCAAACCCACTCATGTCTGGAGTGGCAACCAAATCGTCGATTGCCACAGGCTGTTGAGTGTCCACCAGCCGCTGTAGCACAGGATTACCTGCGATGGGGACAATCGACTGAGGTAGCTGATGCGCGATCGAGCTAATACTGACAGCACGATCGAAGGCGGAGTTAAACTCATGGCGGTCGGCCGATTCAGCTCCCATGACTTGGTCTGATGTCCCGTCATACAAGCCAACACATTGGACAAATTCATCTTCCTCTCTCCATAACGAAAGAGCACAGCCATCAACTTGTAGCGCTTTTCCTAACTGTTGGGTAATGGCTGTAAAAATCTCTTGGGGATCGAGGCTAGAGCGGATAGCCGTCGTGATCGTGTTCACTAAGGCTTGCTGCTTAGCTAGGGCGCGAGCCTGTTCGTAAGCGCGGGCTTGAGACAGAGCCAGAGCGGCTTGATCGGCAACCATGACGACCAACTGAATTTCGTCATCCTGCCAAATGTAGGGTTCCTCGAACCGATGCAGAGCGAGGACGGCCATCAACTCCTGGGGCCCAATGAGCAATGGCACGACCAGGGTTGCACGAATATCGAGTTGTTGATAAGCGATCGCTCGCTGTTGAATTTCTGTATCTTCCCCACTAAAACGCTCGTCCGTCAGCACATCGTTGATCACTTCAACGTTGCGGGTTTCCCATACAGTCTGCTCTAGCAGTGAGGGATAAGGTGTCTTTCCCTCCCAGCCTGGTTTGTCCTGAATTTTCTCTGGACATTGATAGACAAACCATTCCTCTGCTAGGCGATTGGTCTGAAAGGGGCGCAAAATGCAGACATCGACTTCTAAAACATGACCGACCGTTTCAACAATTCTTTGCAGGATTTCTTGTAGGGGAGAACCGCCACTATTACCATACTGGGCATTCCGAATTGTATTAGTAACTGTATTGAGTAACGTTTCCCGACGCAGCGCTCGACACAACTCCCGCGTGCGAACCTTCAGCACGTTGTGAGTATCCATAGCCTGCTTTACCACTGCCTTGAGTTCGTCGGCATTCCAAGGCTTGGTGACGAACTTGAAGACCTTACCGGCATTGATTGCCTCGACTAAGTCTTCCACATCGGTATAGCCCGTGAGAATAATCCGAATGATATCTGGGTATTGAGTTGCGGTGAGACTCAAAAATTCGGTCCCGCTCATCAAGGGCATGCGCTGGTCGGAGATAATTACGGCTATATCGCCTTCCTTCGCCAAAATCTCCAAGGCCGCAGGTCCATTGTCTGCCCTCAATACGATGTATTCTCGATGGAAGGTTCGGTAAAGCAGGTCAAGATTATCGGGTTCGTCATCAACGACCAGAAGTTTAGGTCTACTCATTTCTTGGGATCTCATGCACCGCTCTCCTGCTGCCAGGGCGCGTTGGCTATTAATAATCTCCACTGATTCACCGATTTTTCCTGCTTTGGATGGCTGCGGGAGTAAGAAATCAGGGCTAGGGCTACTGTCTTAATTTAGATGCTAGCTTGCGCTGAGCATAGGTTTGAGTCTGAATTAGTCCGGCTGACGTCTCCATGGTTAGTGGTGCACCCGAATCGATTTTAATTTTTGTTTCCTAAGTTAGCTGTAATCTTCGACAAAAATAATGAAGTGAGAGACAATCAGGCCATCGTCTGTTATTTTTTCACGTTAAGGGTATTCCTCCTTACTGAACACTAGACTTCTACCTTGCAGGGAAACACCAACTGCTAAGTGCGATCGCTAATCCCAGACTCTACTACAAGGAACGTTTCCTTCGCACCCGTCTTGTCAAAGCAAACAGAGTACTGGACTCGATGCGGTGGCTTGGGCAAGCAACTCCCCAAGCGCGTAATGCAATATTTACAAGCGAGGCGGCAAACTTGCGCTGTTGCTTTTGCTTAATCCCTAAGATGACTCACTCCAGCTGAGTCTCTAACGGTTTGGTGTTCCCTAACTGTGCTTGTTTACCGTGAGTGGATGCACTACTTGTACAATACTAGTCTTCTTGGGGCTAGAAATGTGTAGCAGAGGGGGTCAGAAGTCCAGTAGCTCTTAGAATACAAAAGTCAGGGTCGCTATGTGTTGACTAGGTAAATCGCTACAATTAGTTAAGCGATCGCACTCCTGCTTTCTGCCTGATTGACAAAGCGAAGAAAGAAACAGCTCGCTCTCAAACTGGCACTTGTAACTTTTTTGATATTTTGTTCCCATAGACCAGTTTCATTTTATTTATTGCTCAAGCTATTTTGTGGTAGTGAACCCCTGTTTCCCTTTCTTGACACCCTACAAGCCAGCCCTTGCTGGCGATCCTGTTTCTGCTGGTGCATCCGGTTTCACGGTTCGTGCCGCTCAAGTTCAGGATTTGAGTACTCTGGCAGAAGTTTTGGCGGATAGTTTTCACTCTAGAACCGGATTGATGGGTTGGGTTTACCCCATGTTGCGCTTGGGGATCTACGAAGATTTGCGAAATCGGTTGCGCTCGGCCTCGCCTCATTATCTCTGTCTTGTCGCTGTTGCTGGGGTTGGTGCGATCGCGAATTCTAGCGATAAGCTGGTAGGAACTGTAGAAATTGCCCTACGCTCTCCCCCGTCTTGGCAACTGCGTAGCTCTCACTATCCTTACATCTCTAACCTCGCCGTTAGCCAGTCGTGTCGGCGGCAGGGAGTGGCTAAGCAATTACTGCTAGCCTGCGAACGAACTGCGATAGAATGGGGCTTCTCTGACATCTACCTCCACGTTCTGGAAAATAACCATCAGGCACGGCAGTTGTATCTAAAAGCTGGATATCAACTACACCAAGCCGAACCCAACTACAGTGGTTGGCTGTTTGGGCATCCCAGACGCCTATTCTTGCATAAGCGCTTGACCTCTGCGGCTTAACCCCTTGAGGATAGCTGAGGGTTCGGATCGGATGAGGTCATAAGTCGTTGACTGAGACTGACACGGGGACGCCGTGAAGTGATTGAAGTGATGATGCGGGGAAACTTCCGGAGGCATCACTAATGGGTGAGCGATCGCACTCGTTCGGAGACAACCAACCTCATAACGGCTACTCCTAAGGGTAGGAAGTCCACGCCATCCCACTCAGAGCTATCCTGAGAGCATGTCATGATTCTCTTAAGTGAATCTGTCCTAGACCTCGTCAGCATGCCCTAAAATGGAGTTGCGAGGCTGACACGCAACGAATGATACTAAATCTGAGTAAAGTTTGTAGTGGTCATTAATTTTAATTACAGATGGTAGACTGATTCTCTTTTCTTGTGCATCCTCAAAAACTTCAATCCACTAAGTTTGCCAGTCATGCTTTTGGTCTGGGTGCGTTTGTGTTCTGCAACATCACGCAATATGAGTTGAGATGGATAGCGAAAATAAACAGCGTTGCCAGACAGCTCTTTACGAAGAGGAGGTGCTTGCCCGACGTACAGGTTTCGCCAACTCTCAAGGCTATAGTGGCATGAAACAGGAAAGCCTGAACCCCTGCAACGATCGGATTCAAGACTCACAGGCATCGAGAATTCTCAAGCAGTTGCATAATAAAGAGCTGCTGATTGTGAATGCTAGGCGTCGTAATGGAATAATTCTGTACAAGCCCTACCATGCCGAATTTGCAGGACCCGGTTCGGCGGTAGGAGGTCTGTTCGATCTAGATTGTCAGCGAGTGCTACCCGTAGGCAATCTTTCGTTGCTTCATCATGAATCAGCAGACGAGAGACAGCGGGCGTATTTGATTCGACGGCAGTGGATTCGACTGACTCGGCAAATTACCGAAAACCCAGAACCTTTACGACGTGCTCAAATGATTCTCAATCAGTTTGAACACTACTTTGATAATGAGACAATTGCTCAGTTGCCAGATGAGGCTTTTTCACTTTTGGTCGGCGTTTTACCGTATACGATCGCAAAAGTGCGGAACACCTCTGACCGTGTAGATGTGAGTTTGAGTGGTTAGTAGTTAGTAGTTAGTGGTTGGTTGTTAGTTGTTAGTGGGGAGTTAACTTTTACACCCACCTCTTTCTAGTTTGTATTCAAATTAAATTAAAGTGATAACTGTAACTTCTGGAGGACACAAAAAGCGTCCTGGAGGGTAAGTTCCTAAGCCTCGATTGATATATAGCTGGTTGCGACCGACTTGATGCATTCCCTGCGCCCATTCCCAATGCTTGACGACTCGGACTGTCGCTTTCATCAAAGGGATGTAGCGCTGCATCCTGTTAGGAATCACTGGCTGAAGCATTTTAAACAATCGCGGCGCTGGTCCAAATCCAGGGATTGAGATCTGACCGCCATGAGTGTGACCGGACAGTTGCAAATCCACGCGCCATTTCTGCAACGGTTCGGCGCTGTCAGGATTGTGAGATAAGACGATACAAGGTTTGTTGGGATCGAGTTGATTCATCACGGGCGCAGGATTGAACTCACGCGACCAGTAATCTGCTAGCCCCGCGATCGCTAATTCCGATCCTAGCGGATAAGCGACTTCATTCCACAAAACGGTTGCGCCAATGCTAGTGAGGGCTTCTGTTACCTTAGTTTTAGCCTGACGGTGGTAAAGATCGTGGTTGCCTAAGACGGCATAGATGCCAAGGCGGCTTTGCAGGTGTTTCAGTTGCTTGACTAATGGATATACTGGGCTCGGGTCATCAGTGATGTAGTCGCCAGTCAAAACTACTAGATCGGGTTCAGCCTGATTGCTGGCTTCAATCGCTTGTGCTAGAAGATTTTCCGATCGCCGAAACCCATCGTAGTGTAGATCCGAAAGCTGTACGAGTTTAGTGCCTCGCAAAGACGCTGGTAAATCAGCGATCGTAACTGTTACATTTTCAACACTTAGTGGTTCAGAAACTATCCAGCCCATGAAATTGACGTTCACTTCCCTCACAGTGCGCTTCCAGCATAGCTTAGACACATAAGTTTACAGGTAGTGGAGGCTGGCATCCGGAGGAAGAGTGTATGGGATTAACGCTCTAACACTGACTAGTACTGACAGCAAGCTCATCAACCCTCAATCCTTAGGCAGATGCGACAGTAGCCCCGAACAGCCCACTCTAGAGCGAGCGGCAGTAACTGACAACTATGTTGTAACTGAGACTAGTCTGTTTTAACGGTGGATGCGATTGCGCGTTCGCGAAGCGTCTCGAAGAGAAGCGCAGCACCAGAGGCGATCGCCTCTATTGAGTATTGAGTATGGGAGAGTCATGATTCTATTGTACGATCGCTATCTCTAAAGAATCGAGAACGGGATTCTCTTTTAATCTAAAGTATGCTTGCTCGATCGACATTGAGTAACAATTGCCAGGAACGATGAAAGAATTAATCTTAGGGAGTCCAGTCATTATCCTATTTTTGATGGCTATTGGGCTAATCTACTTTTCTGTCATTTTCCATTTAGCCGGTCAAAATCCAAAACTGGTTGTCAATTTAGAAAAAATCTTTTTTGGCATTCTTCTCATCAGTATAGCTGGCGCTACAGGAGCTACGATTGCTCCCTTTGACAAACTTCATCCGCGAGTTTTAACCAACGATACAACTACTTTACCCACTATCGTTGCTCAACTTGGCTTTTATTGTCTTTTCTTTTTTTTATTAATTTCGCGGTTTCGCTCTACCTTAAAAGATTTTATTAGAGTTGCCATCTCTCTAATTACTAAATCTCCTTTTTTCTGTCTGTTCCTAGTCCTCATGAGCTTGTCTTTTTTATGGTCAAATGCTCCTGAAGTAACGTTTAAAGCAACTTTAGTTTATTTGGAAGTTACCTTATTTGCGATCTACTTCGGTAAGCAGTATTCTTGGCAAGAGATTTATCCCTTGTGGCGATGGATTAATATTATTATTGTAATCGTTTCTATTTTTGTCAATATAGCCCAGTCTCAAAGCCCTTGGAACAGCATTTTAGGTCATAAGAATCAATTCTCTTTCGTCATGGCTCAGACAGCAGTTTTGTGGCTGGTACATGCGATGTATTCATCCGAACGCCGCCTATCTCTGGTCTTTTTTGTTTTGTCTTTAATCGCAATGATTAAAGGAGAAAGTGGAGCTAGCAAAGTACTTCTTGTTGTTTTAATAGGTCTGTGGCTGTATTTAGGCTTTGTCAAGAAACTAAAAGTTCAATGGGCTTTTGTTTCTGTTATTTTATTTATGATCGTGAGTATTTGCTTGACAATCATCGTGACAGAAAACATAGAGTTTATTGTCGTGGATACTCTGAATAAAGACTTGACGTTAACAGGACGAACTGACTTTTGGCCGCTCATTGTTAATAAAATCAATCATCATCCAATCTTGGGCTACGGCATCTCTGGATTTTGGCAACCCTGGCGAGGCGCAGATAATCCTGCGGGAGACCTAATTGTCGCCAAGAGTGGATTTCAACCTATGCATTCTCACAATGGTTTTTTGGATCTTGGCCTAGATTTAGGCTGGTTAGGTCTATTCTTATTTACTGCATCGTTCTTTGTTAATGTAGCCAAAGGAGTTGTTTACCTGGGTCGTACTCGTTTGCCTGAAGCGGGACTACCACTTTTAGTGTTAACGTACATTCTCATGACCAATTTAACTGAAACAGGTCTTTTAGGCGTGACGAGTATTTGGTTTTGGTATGTAGCCACAACAACACGATTAAGCCTCGATACATGAAACGAAAGGCTAGATTTTAAATGAAGTATCAAGAGATTTTTGTTTTGAGGATTAATGAGAGATCGAATTAAACGTTAAAGTCATATAACAGGAGTTCAGGAGGTTGATGTTCGATTGTTCAGTTCTCAAGCTACAACTTTCTGATAGGGGAGCAAAACCACTTTAATGCTAAACAAGCTTAGTGCCGTTAGCCAAAAGCTTAGTCCTAATCTGCGTAGGGTTATTGGTAATACAGGTTGGCTATTTACGGAAAAGATCGCGCAGATGATTCTAGGTCTTCTGGTCGGTCTTTGGATTGCCCGTTACTTAGGTCCTGAACAATTCGGGCGCTTCAACTATGCCCTGGCGATTGTCGGATTGTTTCTTCCATTTGCCAAACTGGGTTTGGATAATATTGTTATTCGTAATCTAGCGCGAGATTCGGCTGACAAGGATGAAGCTCTCGGTACAGCCTTTACGCTGAAATTGATTGGGAGTGTTTTAGCATTTTTTGCCACCCTTGGATTTGTGATTCTTTCAACCTCCGAGCGCTCTACTAATCCTGTTGAAACGTTTTGGTTAGTCGGAATTGTTGCCAGCGGAACGATTGTTCAGTCATTTGACATTATTGATTATTGGTTCCAGTCGCAAGTTTTGTCTAAATACTCAGTTCTAGCAAGGCTAGCGGCTTATATCTTAATGAATGGCGTCAAACTGATATTAATTCAGTTAAGAGCACCCTTGATCGCTTTTGCGATCGCGATGGTTGCAGAGTATATCTTGGATGCGATCGGTTATATCATCGCTTATCAATTTAACGGGAATCTGATTAAGACATGGCAGTTCAGCATCAGGTATGCCAAGTCATTACTTCAAGATAGCTGGCCGCTCATTCTTTCAGGCATTGTCATCATGATCTACATGCGGATCGATCAGTTCATGCTGGGTCAAATGATTGGAGATAAATCCGTTGGAATTTATTCAGCAGCCGTGAAAATATCAGAGTTATGGTATTTCGTTCCTAGTGCGATCGTTAACTCTGTATTTCCCTACATAGTACGAGCAAAGCAGATGAATGAGGAGATTTATTACCAACGATTACAACAACTCTTAACTGCCGTTTCAATCTTAGCTTATTCGGTTGCGATTCCAGTCACCTTTTTGTCTACTCAAATCGTTACGCTGCTATATGGGGAAAATTATGCTGAGGCGGGAGCAATATTAAATATCCATATTTGGGCAGGTTTATTTGTATCGCTAGGACTAGCCAGAGAAACCTGGATAACCACAGAAGGACTCATGAAGTTTTCAGCAGCAACATCAGCGATTGGCGCTGTTATCAACATCATTCTCAACTTGTTTCTCATTCCCAAGTATGGGGGATTAGGAGCTGCGATCGCTACTGTAATTGCTCAGTCCGTCGCCGCTTATGGTGTTGGTGCTATCTATCCACCGACTAGACGAATTTTTATTCATCAAACTAAAGCGATTAGTCTGCTTGGACTGTTGGCTCGGTAGCCACTTATTCCTCATTTCTCTAGCATAGATAGATATATGAAGCGAGAAAAAATCAAATCTTTCCTTAGACATTACTGGCGCTCTTTTAAAGAAATTGTCCGAACTATTCAGGTACTTTTAATTAAATTCATCCGAATTATACCCGTTAGCTCAGAAATTTTTGGTCCTCCTCAAGGAGTTTATCCATCGACTGCACAATGGTTGGCTAGCCAACCGTCGAAAGAAAGCTATTTAAAAACTAATTATTTAGAAATTTATCCAAGTCAACTTGTTCGGAGAACGAAGCCAGGAACATTGGATAAAAAGATTCACTGGAAATTTGCCCTTGAATACGATCGCGCAATACCGGCGTCCTTTGTCACCGTCGTTCCTCAAGGGAGAATTTGGGTGAATAAGGGCAGCATTGTCGATCATAGCGCCGTGATTACAGAGGACGATCGCATTTTAGCTGACTTATCTCAAGATTTTACGAGAACGCCCAGAAATCACTCAATTTTTACTCATTTTAAATTGCCTCCAGTACACTCAATTGAGGGATTAGCCGTTGTCTTAACTTCGGCAAAGGCTAATATCTATTTCCATTGGATGAGCGACTTACTACCCCGATTAGAGTTGTTGCGCTTAAGTGGATTCAAGTTTGAGAGTATAGACAAGTTTATTATTAATAGCTCCTCCTATCCCTTTCAGAAAGAAACTCTAAGTGTTTTAGGGATTCCTCAAAATAAACTAGTCGATAGTTCTCACTATCCTCATATCAAAGCTGAAAAATTATTAGTTCCTTCCTTGCCAAGTCTACCCGGAAATCCCCCATCTTGGGTTTGTGAGTTTCTCAGGATAAAATTTTTGCCAAGGACTGTACGATCCTATGGTATTCAATCATCAATGCGAACGTTAGAGGAAGATAAATTGACGTATTTTAAGGATATCACTGGACTCTCGAAAAGCGATCGCGTTAAAGCTTTAGAGGCTAACCAAGGTAGTGGAAATTTAGAGCGAGTAGAGCGAATTTACATCAGTCGAGCCAATGCGAGCTACCGGCGAACGCTGAACGAGGTGGAGGTTACGGATGTTTTAAAAGAGCTGGGATTTAAGATTGTACGATTAGAGTTAATGACGGTAGCTGAACAAGCAATTTTGTTCAATTGTGCCCAGGTTGTCGTAGCTCCTCATGGAGCCGGACTTACTAATATTGTATTCTGCCAACCAGGAACTAAGGTCATCGAGTTTTTTTCGCCTCAGTATGTGAATGTTTGCTATTGGTCTTTGGCTAACCAAGTCAGGCTTGATTATTACTACATTTTGGGTGAAGGACGAAAGCCTCAATTAGGGGTCGATCTGCACTTGGTTGGTGAAGATATTTTGGTAAACTTAGATGAGTTATCCATGACTCTAAAGCTGGCTGGTGTTTGTTAAGAAAGTTCAGAAGTCAGAATGGAGTCAATCAGCGTTAGTGTTTAAGCGATCGCTTTTCACATCTTGTGTTTAAGTAATTGATTGGGAAGAGTTTTAATAAACCACAGAGACACAGAGAACACAGAGGAAGTTAGAGTAAAAGAGTTAGTATTTTTTGGGGATTGATATATTTATAGGAGTAATTTTGATGAATAATTGGCAGTTAAATACTCCTGTAGTGTTGATTATTTTTAATCGACCAGACACGACTGAAAAAGTGTTTGAGGTAATTCGCAAAGCGAAACCTCCTTTGCTATTGGTTATTGCTGATGGTGCTCGTGCCGATCGACCTAGTGATGAGCAACAATGTGCTGACGCTCGTGCAATTGTCGATCGCGTAGATTGGGAATGCAAGGTTTTAAAAAATTATTCAGATATTAATTTGGGGTGTGGTAAGCGTCCAGCCAGTGGTTTAGATTGGGCTTTTGAGTTAGTAGAAGAAGCAATTATTTTAGAGGATGACTGCGTCCCCAATCCTACGTTCTTTCGCTTTTGCGAAGAGTTGCTGGAGCGATATCGCCACGATCGCAGAATTATGTCAATTTCAGGTCAAAATGTCCAGTTCGGGCGTCAACGAACTGATGATAGTTACTACTTTTCTCGCTACAGCCATGGTTGGGGATGGGCAACGTGGAGACGAGCTTGGCAGTATTTCGATTTTGATATGAAACTCTGGCCAGAAGTTCGAGAGGGAAATTTCCTTCAGACTATTCTAGAAGACCCAGATGCGCTCAACAATTGGACAAGGATTTTTCAAGATACCTATGAAGGGCGTGTCAATTGTTGGGATTTTCAATTTACATTTGCTTGCTGGGTGCAAAGTGCTTTGACGATTATTTCTAACGCTAATCTAGTCTCGAATATCGGTCATGGTGTGGAGGCTAGTAATACCACAGATATCAGTAGTCCCTTTAATAACATACCAGCAGAAGCCATGTCTTTTCCGCTCAAACATCCACGTTTTATGATTCGCGATCGCGAAGCTGATAATTTCACAGAAAATGTCCTTTTCGATTATCACCCTCGCTGGTTCAAGCGTGTGAAAAAGAAGGTTAAGAGGATGTTGAGGATAAAAGGATTTAAATACTAGAATGCATCGAATTAAAGAGGCTTGTAAAAAATTATAATAGTTCTAAAAATCTGAAAAATGAAGGTTTTGCATCTCAGCAATTCTGATAGTAATGGTGCTGGCCGGGCAGCCCTCAGATTGCATCATGGTTTACGAAAAATCAATGTAGACTCTCAGTTGTTAGTACAGTATAAGCTAGGAGACGATCCGGCAGTATTACCGCCTCAACGGATGTTAGAGAAGGCGAGCTTAAAGTTAAAACTTACCGAACATCTAGATAACTTACCTTTACAGCTTTATCGTCAGCGTCAGCCCTCGAATTTTTCACTGGAGTGGGTTCCCGATTTTATCGCGGCTAAAGTCACCGATCGCAAACCCGATATCATTAATTTGCATTGGCTTTGTCACGGATTTGTAAAAATCGAAACGCTCAAGAGATTCAAGCAACCATTGGTGTGGACGCTACATGATATGTGGGCGTTTACGGGTGGATGCAATTATAGTCAAGGGTGCGACCGCTACACGGCCTCCTGTGGTGAGTGTCCCTTACTCAATAGCGATCGCAACTGGGATTTATCGCGCTGGGTTTGGCAGCGTAAAGCCAAATCCTGGAAAGATTTAAATTTAACCCTAGTGACTCCTAGTTCGTGGCTAGCTCAGTGCGCCACTTCTAGCTCTCTTTTTCAAGATAGGCGCATAGAAGTTATTCCCAATAGCCTCGATACTCAAATTTACAAACCTCTCCACCGGCAAATTGCGCGAGATCGGTTAAATTTACCTCAAGATAAGCATCTCGTTCTGTTTGGGGCGATGTATGCTAACACCGATCGCCGTAAGGGATTTCACCTGCTTCAACCTGCGTTGCAACGCTTGAGCCAGTCGGGATGGCAAGATCGGATAGAGTTAATTGTTTTTGGCGAAGCTGGAGCTAGCCAACCAGTAGAGTTGGGGTTTAAATCTCATTATCTAGGTAAATTGAGGGATGATATCTCTCTGGCGCTCGTTTACGCGGCGGCTGATGTGTTTGTCGCCCCTTCACTCCAAGATAATTTACCCAACACGGTGATGGAAGCGATCGCTTGCGGGACACCCTGCATCGCCTTCAATATTGGCGGAATGCCCGATCTAATTGAACATCACTCCAACGGCTATCTCGCTCAACCGTATGAAATAGAAGATTTAGCGCGAGGGATGGCTTGGGTAATTGAACACCCAGAGCGATATCAAAAATTATGCGATCGCGCTCGCCAAAAAGCCGAACAAGAATTTAGCCTGGAAGTCCAAGCTCGTCGCTACGAGTCCCTTTACCGCGAACTGCTGCGTTCATCCCATTTGCCCGGAACAAACGCGGCATCCCAGGCAGAAAGCTTCAATTATAGTTAAATATACTGCACTCACCTACCTATTCCATGAAATTAGTTCGTCGCGTAGTTGTCCCACTTTTACTGGCTTTACTCACGATGTGGAGTGCGATCGCGTGTAATAGTGGTGCTGGTGAAGCAATTAAGGTTGGCTCGAAAGATTTCACCGAGCAGTTTATTTTGGGAGAAATGTATGCTCTGATACTCGAAAATAGTGGATTAAACGTCAAACGCAAGCTCAATCTCGGTGGCACCCCTGTCGCTCATGAGAGCCTTAAAGGTGGTCAAATCGATCTGTATCCAGAATATACGGGAACTGCCTTACTCACTGTCTTGAAGCAGCCGGTGACTGGCGACCAAAAACAGGTATTTGACATCGTATCCAAAGCCTATCAGGAAAACTTTCATTTAGTCTGGTTGGAACCTGCGCCGATGAACAATGCTCAAGCGCTAGTGATGACTCAAGCAGGCTCCCAGAAATACGGAATTAAAACCATTTCCCAAATGGTAGAAAAAGCCAGTCAATTGACCCTAATTGGGCCTCCAGAATTCCAGGCTCGTGAAGATGGATTACCGGGATTGAAAAAAAGTTATGGTGACTTCCAGCTTAAAAAATACATTCCCACCGATCCAGGGTTGAGGTACAAGACATTAACCAACGATCGAGCCGACGTTGCGGTTGCTTTTGGTACTGATGGAGAGATTAGCGCTTTCAAGTTGGTTGTGCTGGAAGATGATAAAAAGTTTTTTCCTCCCTATCAAGTTGCCCCAGTGGTACGCCAAGACATCTTGCAAAAATATCCCAGCATTCGCACTACCCTGAATGCACTTGCTCCCAAGCTAACGGATGAAACAATGCGGCGTCTTAATTATGAGGTGAGTGGCAACCAACGCGAACCCGCCGACGTAGCGAAAGAATTTTTGACCCAAGCAGGACTGTTAAAAAGCTAGTGCAGCGTGTCAGTCGCGAAAGTGTCACTCGCACCAATTCTCGCTAAAGTCGATCGGCTGTATTCTTTAGGTGGTGTGAGGAAAGAATGAAACAAAAAAGCCTTTGGGGTCGAAACACGGCAAGACTCCCAAGGGCTTTTTTGATGCTGGCATCGGAATCATGAGGAAGACAGGGAGCGTTCAGGCTCAAACTTTAACGAACCAGCGCTTCTTATACATGCCGTAGAGAACGACCCACCAAAACAGTACTGTGACTAAGGCAAACAAGAGAGAACCGTTCATCGCGCCTGCCCAAGAGACAAAAAGATGATCGTAAATCCAGTTGTATGCGGCAGGAGCGTTTTCGCCAGTCCCAATGTGGGTTTTGACCAGAATTTTGATTGCCAAAACTGAAGTAATAAAGACGAAGATGGCATTTAACCCCATAATCTCAAAGGGTTTTCCCCAATGGCGTCGATCGCGTACTTCAATCAATTCATAGCAAGCCGCTAGGAGTAGCAACGCCCAACCCGCTGTAAAGACAACAAAAGAACTCGTCCACAGCTTTTTATTGATCGGAAGCCAAAATCCCCAAACTTCTCCAACGACCAAACAGCTAAGACCAAATAAGACTAAACTCATGCTGGTATACGACTCGATCCGCTGTTTGCGTAACCAATCCCCTGTGAAGTAGCCGAACAAAACACTGACTATAGCCGGGATGGTACTAAACAGCCCTTCTGGATCTCCTAGCGAGTTGAAATTATCTCCTTTGTAGAGATGGGCTGTTCCAATAATCAAACGATCGATATAAGCCCCTAAGTTTCCTTCTCGTGTCAAGTTACCGATCCCATAACCGGGAACTGGAACCAAAGACATTGCTAACCAATAGCCCATCAGTAAAAGTGCTGCGATCGCCCACTGTCCCTTACGGGGTACGTTAAGAATTATCAGGGCAGCTAACAAGTAAGTTAGGCTGATGCGTTGCAACACGCCCATGATGCGGATGCTACTCCAGTCGTAATTCCAAAAGCCGTTGAGGAGTAATCCTAGTGCAAAGAGAATCAGACTACGGCGTATAATGCGCCAATAAACGGCTGGGGTTGGTTTGTTGCCGTCAGTATATTTTGCCAAGGAGAACGCGATCGCGACTCCAACAATGAACAAAAAGAATGGAAAAACCAAATCTGCTAGAGTGCAGCCATTCCAGTCAGCATGAACTAGAGCAGGAAAAGCTCGATCGGCTACTCCTGCCATATTGACAAGAATCATGCCAGTAATTGCAATTCCCCGGAACACGTCGAGCGAAATGAGGCGCTTGCGTAGTTGTTTTAGCTCGTTAGACATTGAGTTTAGGTACTGGATGAGAAGCCCTGCTGCACTGAGCACTCAAGGCGCTGATTGCCGCTGGCGCAGCACGCTGACGACTAGTGAGAAGACAAGAGCGATCGCTAATCCCACTGCTGTTATAGCGATTAACGGAATATTGGCTTGACGCACGGCAATGGCGATAAACGCCCAAACAATGACCAGGACAAAGGCAATATCAGCTCGATGGATACTGACTGTTGCAGCGATTGCAGCACCAGCCACTAGTGCAATTGCTGTCCAGACTTCAGGACTGATGCCCCAACCTTGCCAACCCAGATTGTAAAGCACCAATGCTACATTCACGATGGTCGCGACACTAATCCAACCCAGGTAGATGCTCAAGGGAATGGAAACCAACCACTTGTGTATCCGAGAAATGCGATCGCGTCCTGCGCCTAGCCGTTGATAAGCCCCGATCAACGGCAGTAAAATCCCTAGCATGGCTACTAGCGAAAGAGTAAACAGCTGGTACTGAAAGAAAAATACCCAAGCGATTTGAGCCAGACTTGCCAGTACCAAAAAATAGCCCATTCGACGTAGACTGGGATTTTGCCGTTGGGCAGGCAGTACTTGATACACGCCTAAAGCAATCAGCCCTAAATAGATGAGTCCCCAGATGGCAAAGGCATAGTTGGCTGGGGTAATCAGAACCTTCTTGAAGAAAGTGTTCGAGATTTCGCCGATCGTGAGTCCATTAAATGGGGCAACATTTGCTAGAACGTTAGTGCCAAAGGCAGCTAGGATAGCAATCAGGGTAAGAAATTGCCTCAAGATATCTTGGTTTAAGGATGTGGTGGACTGTCTCATGACCTAGCCGAACCTTCAACTGGGATCTAAACCCCACTGTACACCTGTATAAATTCTGTCATCCCTTTCAGTACGACTATGCAGGAATTTGGCTCCAGCAATACTGACGAACAACTCGCTTATCCTTTGGGGACGCCGATGAATATTGAGGTCTTTGATGACAAGCCTAAAATTATATCATCGGCTTTGATGATAGGCAGCAATTCATCTCACTTGGGAAAAAGGAGTTTCCTTACTGAAATACTGTAAAGATTGGAGTAGTAGTATTACGAATTACAAAAATGCCAAATAACTTTGGTTGCTGTGGTTCCTGACACCTGAAAACTTGTACTACATCTTCTGCTCGATCGGCAACTTCAAATCTAAGATAAGGAAACATTGCCATTAGGGTGTGTCAGGAAGTTGCAAGAGTCCTCCAGATACCACGGTTAGAGACAAAGGCATCAGTTATGAAAAAAGTATTTTTTTTGCTGGGTGAGCTAGACGACGATGATATTGATTGGATGATCTCTACAGGTCGTCGAGAAGAAGTTGTCGCTGGCACAGTCCTCATCCAAGAAGGCCAACCCATTGATACGCTGCACATTCTCCTAGAGGGAACGTTATCGGTGTCTGTGTCTGCCTTAGAAGGCAAAACGATCGCGAGACTCACTAGTGGTGCAGTCGTCGGGGAAATGTCATTTGCGGATGCTCGTCCTCCCTCTGCTACCGTTCAGGCGGTTGAAAATTCACTAGTATTGTCTATTCCCCGCGCTCAGTTAGTAGAAAAACTTCAGAAAGATGAAGGATTTGCCTCGCGCTTTTATCGAGCGATCGCAATTTTCCTATCCACCCGACTGCGCGGTACAGTTAGGTATCTCGGTTATGCCAAAGGACAACTCTTGAGCGAAGATAATGGTTCGGAAGACCTATCTCCTGAAATGATCGATAACGTGCCCTTGGCAAAAGCGAGGTTTGACTGGCTCCTCAGACGACTGAGAAACAGCGACTATGCCACCTTACCCGAGTAAAGCCAGCCCTCTAGAGGTAAAGATAAGTTTTGAATTGGAACGGAATAGAGCTATTGAGTGGTACAAGATGGTGCGCTAAGCGTCGATTAATTTTGAGCCGCTAAGTTGGTGATGCGATCGCCGAGCTCAATCATTACTCCTACCAAAAAGCAATAGCACAATCAGCCAGTTGCTTTAGATTGACTAGAGCTATAACTAATGCCCCATAACAAATAACTGCCTCTAAGCGATCGCTCAGAGGCACTAAAAAACACAGATTTCTTCTTCTGCTGTCTTAGACGCCAGGATTATCTTTTTTTTTCCACCTTTGGCACAATATCTGGACGTTCCTTGTTTTCCCAACCAACAGGCCGCTTAGAGTTGTACCAGGCAATTGAGCCAATTGTTGCAGCGGCAATAAAGCCTACGATGTACACTAAAGTTGCAGAAAGCGGAAAATGAGGTGCTGCTTCCACTCCCACATTCATCAATAAATTCATAGTTTGTAAACTCCGTATCGTATTTCGGCTATCCTACCAAACCTTAGGGGATAATCTATCACCCTTGGGTTTGATCTGCGCTTCGTTCTACTTCTGAAGGGGCTACAGCCTCTTTTACAAAGGTTTCTACAAGGGTTTCTCGATGAACCAGGAGGGGTTTTTCTTCCCTCCGGATCTTGCGTTATTGTCCAGACGAAGAGGCCGAAGCCTCTGAAGAGGTGGGAGCGGATGATGACTCTTTTCTAGAAGCTGGAGGCGCTGGAGGTGCGGCTACAGGAGCGGGAACAAACTTCTGTTCCGAACGGGAAGACGAACCAGCCGAGGAATTAGATGATTCTGAAGCAGAATCATCTGTGCGTTGCCGCCGGGACGAACGTCTTGGAGTCGAGTCACCCGACGAGTCACTGCGAGAGGAAGAACTGGACGTCGAGCTGCTAGAGGTTGAGTTATCTACATAGACGCGACGACGGGAACGCTTCCTTCTGACGGGTTGTTCCTGTTGACTATCGTTGTTGCTGCTGGCTTGAGATTGGCTGTCACTCTCACTAGAGCTGCGCTGACGCCGTCTGGAACGACGAGGTTGTGAAGAGCTGTCATCTGAACCAGTACTGTCAGAATTACTGCTATAGCTACTTCTATACCTCCTTCTCGATGAACGAGCTGAGGTATTATCCGAGTCACTACTATCGCTGTTATCGCTTCTATATCTCCTTCTGGATGAACTATCCGAATCGTTGCTATCGCTGTTGCTTGATGAATCGTCAGAGTTATCTATCGCTCTTTCGATAGTTCGTTTGGGTCTGATCGGTTCGGCTTTAATGACGGGCTTACGGCCTTCTATTTTTTCTGGGCGATCGGGAAACTTCTCGACGTCCATGTTTTTGACTGCCTTCACCATGAATTGGTGCCAAGTATAGGCTGCCGTACTACTCGCACCAGACGTTGGTGTGTTGTCGTCATTGCCTAACCAAACACCTGCCACTAGCTGGGGTATATAGCCAATAAACCAGAGATCCCGTGCTTCGTCAGAGGTGCCAGTCTTACCGGCAACTGGACGATCGTCGAGCTGAGCGGAACGCCCCGTCCCATCATTGACAACACCTCGCAACATCCAAGTCATAATGGAACTGGTGTCTTCATCGAGCGCTCGCTCTCCCTTAAACTTTTCCTCGTAAATTACCTTGCCGTGCTGGTCGAGGATACGGTGAATACCGTGGGGTTTGACGTGAATTCCTTGAGTTGCTAGGCTTCCGTAAGCGCTGGTCAATTCTAAGAGATTGACCTCAGATGCTCCTAATGCCAAGGAGTAGGTGGGCTGAAGTGGCGATTCAATGCCCATTTTTTTGGCAACTTGGATGACTGGGTTCCAGCCGACATCAATTAACGTTTTAACGGCAACAATGTTGATCGAGTAGGTCAGGGCATCTTTGATGCTAATCCAGCCCCGAAATTTCTCGTGATAGTTCTTGGGAGTGTATCCGTCTACCGTAAAGGGAGCATCAAGGTAGCCTTGATTGGGAGAGATTCCGGCGGCAACAGCAGCGGTGTAAAGGAATGTCTTAAAGGTAGAACCCGGTTGGCGCTGAGCCTGAGTCACGCGGTTAAATTGTTGATCGAAGAAATCTTTTCCCCCAACCATTGCCTTGATTTGACCGTTGCGGGGATCGATCGCGACCATAGCTGCTTGTTTAAATCCCTCCCAGCGACCATTTTCGTCTACTGCCTCTTTGACAGCTTTTTCAGCCGCGTCTTGCCAATCTGTATTTAACGTCGTCTCAATGGTCAATCCTTTATGTGCCAGCTCATCTTTAGAGACATACTTGGGTAGCTCCTGTTGAATGTACTCGGTAAAGTAGCTAGCTTTGCGTTCCAATCGTTTGGGATTACTACGCTTTGTCGTCAGAGGAGTCGCGATCGCTTCATCGGCTTCAGCTTTGGTGATAAACCCGCTCTCTTGCATGCGTCGCAATACCGTATCGCGACGCTCTTTGGCAGCTTTTGGGTTGACAAACGGCGAGTAGTCATTAGGTGCAGAGGGCAATCCGGCTATCATCGCCATCTCTGGCAACGTTAGTTGATTGACTGTTTTACTTAAGTAGACCGAAGCGGCATCAGCAACTCCGTAAGCTCCTGACCCCAAATAGACTAAGTTTAAGTAGCGCTCTAGGATTTGATCTTTAGTCAGATCGTGCTCAATTTTTTGAGCCATTCGCATTTCTCTGAGCTTACGCCCAATGCTGCGCTCCTGATCGAAGTAGACAATCCGAGCCAGTTGTTGGGTAATCGTGCTACCGCCCTCTACAACGCCTCCAGCCTGGAGATTAGAAAGAGCTGCACGGACAACTCCTTGAAAATCAACTCCATGATGCTTTTCAAAACGCCGATCTTCTGTGGCGAGGAAGGCTTGAACTAGGCGTTGAGGGATTTCCTTCTTTGACAATGACTCGCGAGTTGCAGGGCCAACTTGCTGGAGGATCGTGCCATCGGCGGCTTTGATTGTGAGCGTGTCATTTCGGACATAGGTCAAGACTTCGCGGGTGGAAGTGGGCAGACTCTGCTCTAAAGCAACCGCACCAAACCCAAGTGCGATCGCACCTCCACCTGCACCTAAGCCTAACCAGAACCAGTAGCGACGATGGAGCTGTCTTGGTCCAGTAAACTGTTCGACCACAGCACCAGGAAAACGCATCAGCCCGTGGAGGGTGAGCATCGCCCCCTGTCTGCATCGAGCCAATAATAAAGGCTGTGATGAGTGTTGGTCCTTCTCATCTTGCTGAACACCGCTTTGAGAGTCCAAGTTCGCATCGGGTTGTGCTGACGCCGCCGAATTGGACTGGCTCGATAAATTTTTATGCTTCGGGATGAACTTTGACACTTCAACTCCTCAGTTACACCACAAGCCGCCACAACTTCTTGCTTATTTTAGGGCTTGGGATCGGAATCTGCGCTACGTATTGAATTTCTTGTTGATGTAATTTAAATCTCAACACCCTTAGAAGCAACTGCCCTGTAGACTCAAAGCTTCCCCATCGTTCCGTCATGCTACTTTTTCACCAAGGCATTTCACCCAATTTGATGACCCAGCATGCTTGTTTATCGGCATTTATGACAGATTTCTCTCGCACAGATTTCCTTCCCAGGTTAGGTATCCCACATCCCATCAGATAGTCTCTTGTACATTAGCTGGCAAGCTAGCTACGCCTAGGAGAATCTCTACTCCAACTGCGGAGCTGACAACCGTTACAGAGGGTATTGATGGAGAACATAGAGCTTGTCGCAGGTAGACAGCGTTCAAATTTTATCTGAATCGGTCAAAATGTGACACCGTACTCCGATAAGTCGTCATGGAAAATTTATATCAATGAACTCAGAATTCATCGATGTTTTAGGCTTAGTTGCCGGAACACTGACAACAATCGCTTTTTTACCTCAACTGCTCAAGACCTGGCAGTCTAAGTCTGCCAAAGATGTTTCTCTCGTCATGATGATTACGTTTTGCATCGGTGTTGCCTTGTGGATCGTATATGGACTGGCGATTGGAGCGATGCCAATTATCGCGGCTAATGTTGTAACCCTATCTTTGGCGCTAATGATTTTGATTCTTAAAATTAGATACAAGTAAGGCCCTATCTTTAAAAACTCTGTGACCTCTGCTGTATTTGCCTCTGAACGACTTTTATTTACACCAGCGACACCTGACGTTGGTGCTATTCCTACAATCTTTGCTTTCCCTAACGAATACAGTGTGGGTATTACGAGCTTGGGCTACCAAGTTGTGTGGGCATCTTTAGCTTCGCGTTTGGATCTCCAAGTCAGTCGATTATTTACCGATTGTCACGAGTCGTTACCAGCCAATCCGGAACTCCTAGGATACTCTTTATCATGGGAATTAGATTATGTCAATATTTTGCAGCTGCTGGAATGGTTAGAGATTCCAGTCAGGTCGGCTGAACGTAGCGATCGCCATCCTCTCGTTTTTGGGGGAGGCCCAGTACTCACCGCTAACCCAGAACCCTTTGCAGACTTCTTTGATGTCATCTTGTTAGGAGATGGGGAAATCCTGCTCGGTGAGTTTATTGACGCCTATAAAGCAGTTCGCACGGCCGATCGCAATGCTCAACTCCGACATTTAGCAAACGTTCCAGGGATATACGTTCCCAGCTTGTATGAGGTCACTTACCACGACTCAACAGGTGCAATACAGGCAATTCAACCCGTCGATGTTGACATTCCCTCCACGGTGGAAAAACAGACGTATCGGGGGAACACCTTATCCGCTTCGACGGTTGTCACCGAGAAAGCCGCTTGGGAAAATATTTACATGGTGGAAGTGGTACGCAGCTGCCCTGAGATGTGTCGCTTCTGTCTAGCGAGTTATCTCACGCTACCATTTCGGACAGCCAGTTTGGACAGTTCGCTCATTCCTGCGATTGAGCGAGGGCTACAGGTCACTGACCGAATTGGCTTATTAGGAGCATCCGTAACCCAGCATCCAGAGTTTGCAACGCTACTGGATATCTTGAGTCAGCCTAAGTATGAGAACGTGCGGCTGAGTATTGCGTCTGTCCGAACCAATACAGTGACACAAAAGCTGGCTCAAACGTTGAAAACCAGAGGAACTAACTCACTCACCATTGCGGTTGAAAGTGGTTCCCAACGACTGCGGCAGATCGTTAACAAGAAGCTGAACAACGAAGAGATTATTCAAGCGGCTATCAATGCAAAAGCGGGTGGCTTAAGTGGTCTGAAACTCTATGGAATGGCAGGCATTCCTGGCGAGGAAATGTCAGATGTAGAACAGACAGTAGTGATGATGAAAGACATTAAGAAAGCCGCTCCGGGTTTACGCTTGACCTTAGGTTGCAGTACGTTTGTTCCGAAAGCGCACACACCATTCCAGTGGTTTGGGGTGAATCCCGAAGCAGAGAAGCGGCTGAAATTTTTGCAAAAGCAATTGCGACCGCAAGGCATCGATTTTCGACCGGAGAGCTATAGCTGGTCGGTAATTCAGGCGTTGATATCCAGAGGCGATCGCCGTTTATCTCGCCTCTTAGAACTGACACGGCATTATGGAGACTCTCTGGGTAGTTATCGCCGTGCCTTTAAGGAATTAAAAGGGCAATTACCAGAACTGGATTTCTACGTCCATGCTGATTGGTCAACTGAGCAAGTATTGCCCTGGAGTCACTTGCACGGGCCGCTGCCTCAAGCCACATTACTCAAGCATTTGGACATCGCCAGATCTAACTTCGAGATAATGGTAGTGGGTTAGGCGCTAGCCATAACTCACCCTATAACAGTGAGGCGATCGCGTTTCACGTATAGGGCAGAAGGCAGAAGGCAAAAGGTTTATTGCTACTACAGGGTTGTTTTAGCCATTACATCTGTCCTAACCTTTATGGCGACAGCTATGAATTGTTATCTCCAGTATTCTTTTGGACTAGTGAGAGACACTAGTCCAAAATCTTCCTCAGTTACAGAGAACCCAGCAACTGATAAATGAGCGAGTTAATAATGCCAAGTGCAACCGCTCCAATCAACGCACTCCAAAATCCCCAGCGTAAGCGAAATCCAGTGACTAAATAAGCCGCTAATCCAAAAATAATCGCATTCAGCACAATGGCAAATAAGCCAAAGGTTAAAAACGTAATTGGAAAAGCGAAGAACCCCAAAATCGGACGCAGTATCGCGTTCGAAATCCCAAACACGACAGCCGACCACATGGCTTTCTGAAAACTATCGATTTCCACACCAGTTGGCAGCTTGGAAATGATGAATAAGCTAACGGAGGTAACGATCCATGCAATCAGTAGACTGATAATACCCATTGGCGCAACTCCTAAGCACCACTACGCTACACATTAAACCGGAAAAGCATGACATCTCCTTCTTGCACAACATATTCTTTACCTTCCGATCGCACTAATCCTTTTTCCTTAGCGGCATTCATCGAGCCAGATGTCACCAAATCCTTATAGGCAACCGTTTCCGCTCGAATAAACCCTCGCTCAAAATCCGAGTGAATCGCACCCGCCGCCTGCGGTGCTTTCATTCCCGCCGTAATCGTCCAAGCGCGAGTTTCTTTGGGGCCAGTGGTTAAAAAGGTACGCAGACCCAACAGTTCGTAAGTAGCGCGAATCAAGGATTTCAATCCCCCTTCTTCGACACCGAGAGAGGACAGAAAGTCAGCTCGCTCCTCTTCGGATAACTCAACGAGTTCTGACTCTACTTGAGCCGAAACAACCACAACTTGGGCGTTATCACTAGCTGCAACTTGCCGCACTTGCTCCACCCACTCGTTACCCGTTGCTAAATCGTTTTCCGTGACATTCGCCGCATAAATCACAGGCTTAGCAGTGAGTAAACCCAATACCTTCACCGACTCGGCTTCTTCCTCAGTTAACTCCACTTGCCGTGCAGCTTTGCCTTCATTCAACGCTGCACTCAACTTTTCCAACGCCCCTAATTCAATCTGAGCGTCTTTATTAGTACGAGCCTGCTTGCGAGTGCGATCGATTCTGCGATCGACCTGTGCTAAATCCGATAACGCCAACTCCAAGTTGATGACTTCAATATCTCGCACGGGGTCAACCGAACCCGAAACATGAATAATATCATCATCATCAAAGCAGCGCACCACATGAACGATCGCATCTACTTCCCGAATATTTGCTAAAAACTGGTTGCCCAATCCTTCGCCTTTACTCGCCCCCTTAACCAAACCCGCAATATCGACAAACTCCACGCGAGTCGGCACGATTTGCTCTGAATTGGACATCTTTGCCAGAACGTCCAACCGCTCGTCCGGCACGGCAACCACGCCGACATTCGGCTCAATCGTGCAGAACGGGAAGTTAGCCGCATCCGCCTTGGCATTAGCGACCAAGGCGTTAAATAGGGTAGATTTGCCAACATTAGGCAGTCCGACAATTCCAGCTCTTAGCATGACAGTTTTAAGATGAGTTGCGTTAGCGCTTAGAGAAAAACTAAACCATCTTAAATTTTATTGGGGGCCAGGAATAGTTTGGGGAATCGTTCCCGGTACCGTCTGCGGAATCGGAGTCGGCACAATTTCTGGCACGGGTTCCGGTACCGCCGGTTGAGGAATGGGTGCAGGTACGGGTTCGGGTACAGGTCCTGGAACTGGCTGAGGAATTGGGCCGGGTACGGGTTCGGGTACGGGGGCTGGTTCTGGTGAGGGTTGGGGATTAGGTGAAGGTAAGGGGTCTGGCCCTGGAGTTGGAATTTGTGGATCGGGAATGTATATCATGACGGAGCCCTTGAATAACTCGACTTCACTAACCTAAAAAGAAATCGTTCACCTTTCATCTCCCGAAATGTCTATAGCCATTCTCACTTGGGTGAAATACAGGCTCATGGTTTTTTTGTTCATGGTTCATGTAGATGTTCTAAAACTAGAGCCTTACCGGGGTCGGTTGCCTGAAAAATTTTTCGTATATCGACTGTCATATCACTGCCCAAATGGCTGCTATTTGGCGCTTTATTGAAACAATACGCGTCACTAGTTGGACTTTACGGAGATTATTACCTTATCTTCAGGCTATGTAGCAATCTTAAATAGGTCACGAACGCCAATCTACCTCGTTTCTTCAAGAAGTTGGGCATCAGAACAGCCAAAGCCAGTATTTTCGAGCGCTGTTCTTAGTGAACCAGAACCTATCCTAAGAGAGATCCCAAATTCGTCCTATCCAGTCATCCACTATTAAGCTATGCTATAACCTCGTCAGGATAGACAAAATATTTCTCTTCTGCTGCTTACTTTTTTGCCAGTTTTATCTGAATCCGGAAACCGTTTATAGCCATTAATCTAGCCTCCAATAACCTTCATTATTGCTCCATGGTTTCCTAGTTGTTCAACAATAAAAAATCTTGATATCCAATAAGAGGGAATTGATTCACATCAGGTTTAATTCTCTGGATGGATACCTTCCACCTGATGATTCCTCTAAGCTTTGATATATAAGAAACATTAATTTCTGGAGACAATAAACATGGCTAAGGAAAAAACTCCCAAACCCCAAGTTGGCGCTGATGTTGATACTTACGATCGCGGAATTGTTCCGGCTGAAACCGCAGCCCGCAAGGAAAGAGAAGGTAGTGAGTTTAAGCACGTTCCTCACGACGACAGACCCGAAACTAGAGGCTACACGGTAGACAAAGAGGGACTGGCTGATAACTTTGCGATCGAACCGGAAATGTATATTAATGAACCAGGCGATTTAAGACAGGAACAAGAAGAGGATAAAGCGAAACGCCGGGAAGAACTGAGAGAGGTTAATGAAGATAAAGAGGGTCAGCTGACCATGGAATCCGACAAGCGTGGACATGGACAAGGCATTATCTAAATTTAGATCAGATAGTGCTGGGTAAGGTCTCAAAGCGCTAAACGCGATGGATGGTGAGAGTGTCCCGCTTTGCGATCGCGTAAGTCAAACCCAAATCTTGTAACTGTGCTAATCATACGGCTGACTTTAGATGCTTTGGGCAAGTCAGCTGATTTTTTATTGGGTTACTCCTTTTTGCCGCTAAAATAACTTGGCGTTACAGCAAGGTACAGGGCAAGAAAAATGGCCGAGGCAAAGATTGGGATTATTGGTGGTAGCGGGCTTTATAAAATGGAAGCCCTCAAAGACGTACAAGAGGTGCAAGTTGATACGCCATTTGGTGCGCCCTCGGATGCCTTGATTGTAGGAACGCTAGAGGGGACGCCAGTTGCCTTCCTAGCTCGTCACGGCCGCAACCACCACTTGACGCCCTCTGAGTTGCCCTTTCGAGCCAATATCCATGCCATGAAGCAATTGGGGGTGGAGTATCTCATCTCCGCATCAGCCGTGGGTTCCCTCAAAGAAGAAGCTAAACCCTTAGATATGGTCGTTCCCGACCAGTTCATTGACCGGACAAAAAATCGGGTTTCGACCTTCTTTGGAGAAGGAATTGTCGCTCACATTGCCTTTGCCGACCCCGTATGCCACAAATTCGCTGGAGTTCTGGCGGATGCGGTTGCCAGCCTTGAGTTACCGGATGTGACACTGCATCGCGGTGGAACCTACGTTTGCATGGAAGGGCCAGCGTTTTCGACTAAAGCAGAATCCAACCTCTACCGCAGTTGGGGAGCAACTATCATTGGTATGACCAATTTGCCAGAAGCGAAGCTGGCACGGGAAGCAGAAATTGCTTATGCCACATTAGCGCTCGTTACAGATTACGATTGCTGGCATCCCGACCATGACAGCGTCACGGTAGACATGGTAATTGCTAACCTGCACCGCAATGCTACCAATGCCCAGAAAGTGATTCAAGAGACTGTGCGACGTTTAGCAGAGAAGCCATTTGTTTCAGACGCACACTCGGCATTGAAGTATGCCATTTTAACTCAACTGGATAAGGTGCCAACAGCAACCAAAGAGAAGCTGGCACTGCTGTTGAAAAAATATATATAGCCCACATTCCTTAGTCCATTGGCTAGCTAGTGCAAGAAGCCAGAAGTCAGGAGGCGAGGCTCCAAGGCTCCAAGGGCAGAAAGCTTTTATAGTAAGCTCTTGAACCATTGGACTCAGTTCGTCTGGCTGTCTGATGCCTCATGGATTAGAAAATGCCTGAGAAGTATCAGATCCCCCCCAGCCCCCCTTTTTAAGGGGGGAGAATTTTTTCACATGTCCTACCCTTCCTAGAAAAAATCCGATTGAAGCGTATTAGCGCTATTCCTAGAATTCAACGATATTGAGCAGAAAATGCGATCGCATTAGCGCAGCAGGCTTGTTAAGTAGCACTGGAACTATTTTCTATGCAATAGGGCGATATTTTGGGGCATGAATTGATGGGAGAGGTGGTTGAACTAGGCAGCAAAGTCAAGAATATCAAGATAGGCTCGCGTAATCGTTTCCTTTCCTAGCTTAAACTAGCTTGCTGACAATGCCTAACAGCTCAGCAGGTAGAGATAGGGGAGAGGCATTTTCATTATCATCAAATATCTCTTAACGCTATACTTTCACACCTCAGAGGGAGTTCTCTTCAAAGTTTGACAACAACTATGGAAGTAGAAGCGAAAGTATATTGCGTTCTCAAAAATTGCAAAATTTTGTAACAGTAGCGCAACCTTTAATACACGCGATTTGATGCTTTGTAAGCAATTCAAAGCTTTATAAAAGGAGAAACCATGTTTCAAAGTGTAGGAATGCTGCTGGGGTTGTACAGCACGCAACTCTGGCTTGCCAAAGTTCCAGCTGCTCCTCCAGTAGCTCAAAGAATGAACGCTCCAGAAGAGATAGCATTAGTCTTTTCCGGGCCTCAGTTTTTTATTGCCTTAATTGCTGGGGTATTGATGGCTTTTGCTTTTCAATTCCTGTTAACTAACCTGACCGTTGCGGCAGGGATTTCATCTGGGGAGAATCCAATAGACGCCGATTCTGATGAAAGCTGGGGTCATGCCGTTCGGGAAGTTGAATCCAAAGTAGGAGTATGGGCGTTAATCACCGTTAACATTGCGTTATTCATCGCTTGTTTTCTCGCCGTCAAATTGACCCTAATTAACAGCGTGACCCTAGGAGCGATTACAGGCGTTGTCATCTGGTCAGCTTACTTCTTGCTGCTACTTTGGGTGAGTTCTAGTGCGATCGGTTCTATTTTCGGTTCTGTCGCTAACACGGCGTCTTCAGGCATCCAAGGAGTCATGGCTGTCGCAGGCACAGCACTGGGCGGCAGGGCGGCAAACGCTCAGATTGTGAACACAGTTGAGGCATCGGTAGCCGCCGTTCGTCGCGAGTTGAGTTCGGCGGTTGACCCGTCTCGTATCCGGGAGACAGTGCAAGACTACGTAGGCGATTTGCAGCTACCGCAGCTAGACCTCAAACAGATTCGCAATGACTTTGAGCGGTTGCTGAGCGGTTCGGAATTGCGATCGCTGGCGGATAGTGACGTTCTGCAAAATGTGAACCGTCAGACGTTCGTGGATTTAGTCAGCAGCCGTACCGACTTATCCAAACATGATGTGAATCGAGTCGCTGACCAACTCGAAGCCGCTTGGCATCAAGTATTAGGTCTGCAACCTCAGACTGACCCACAGTCAAAATTGCTCAACTTCCTCCAGTCGGCTAGCCCAGAGGAACTCCGGTCAAATCAGCTAAGTGAGAAGCTAGGGCAACTCGTGGGAGTTGGCTCGGGCAAATCCGAGGGCAGTAATGGTACGGAGGGCGGTAATGGCAATAGCTTGATGGAGCAAGGCTTGCAACTGGGTGTCAGCGCTTTATTGGGTAGAGTAGTGGCGCGGACAGATTTGTCTGACGTAGATGTAGAAAAGATTTCCAATCAGTTGCAACAGCTCAATGATAAAGCGACAGAACAAGCTAAAAGTCTTTCCTCTAAAGTCGCCGATCGCATACCTGGGCAATCTCTGAATACCATTGCGACCGATGTCGAAAACTACCTGCTATCTTCCAAACCTTGGCACTTAAACCGAGAGACGATTAAGCAGGAATTCAAAGACGTTATCTATGACCCAGAAGCTGCACCCAAAGCCGTTCGGCAGCAATTAGAGCAACTGAATCGAGACTCATTCGTGAAGGTGCTAGAGTCGCGGGATAACTTCACCTCCGATCAAGTCGCAGATATTGCCGATCAGCTCGAAGGTATCCGCCAGGACGTGCTGCAAACCGTTCAAAGTTCTGAGTCTGAAGAACAATCGCAAGACCTCCGCAGTCGGGTGGAAAATTACCTGCGATCGACGGGGAAAGAAGAACTAAATCCTGAAGGAATTGAGCGCGATTTCGCAGCACTGCTAGAAGACCCAGAAGCTGGCATTGATGCACTGCGCGATCGCTTCTCGCAATTCGATCGCGATACCTTGGTGCAAATGCTCAAAGAAGGACGCCAAGACTTCAGTGAAGAAGACGCCGATCGCATTGTCGGACAGTTGGAAAGCACGCGCGATCGCGTTTTGTCACAAGCTCAAGAACTGCAAGACCAGGCGAAATCCAAAGTAGAAGAGTTTGGGCAAACGATAGAATCCTATCTACGCAATACCAACCAAGAGGAACTCAATCCCGACGCGATTAAGCAAGAGTTGCAAACCCTGCTGGATGACCCGCAGGCAGGATTTAAAGCGCTACGGGAACGACTCTCGCAATTTGACCGCGATACGCTGGTGCAATTGCTCAATCAGCGCGAAGATCTCAACGAGGAGCAGATTAATCAAATCATCGATCGCTTCTTGGAAGTCCGCGATAACATCCTGAAGGCACCGCAACAAGTTGCAGGTAAGGCTCAGGAGCAGTACGATCGCCTCACGAGCCAAATTGCCGAGTATCTGCGAAACACCGATCTGGACGAACTCGACCCGGAAGGGATTCAGCGGGATTTAGCAAAACTGCTGGATGATCCGAAACAGGGAGCTTTAGCGCTGCGAGAACGACTCTCACAAGTCGATCGCGAAACCTTGGTCAAACTCCTCAGTCAACGGGAGGACTTGAGCGAGGAGCAAGTGAATCGGATTATCGACCAAGTACAAGATGCGATTAGCCGGATTGTCAAAGCACCGCGACGCTTGGTCAGTCGTGCCAAAGATACGGTACAGGATGCACAATCCAATTTTGAAGACTACCTGCGGAACACGAACAAAGAAGAACTCAATCCCGAAGGTATCAAGCGCGATCTGCAACAATTGTTCAACGATCCGAAAGAAGGATGGAAGAGCGTAAGCGAGCGCTTCTCGCAGTTTGACCGGGGTACGCTTGTGGCACTGCTATCGCAGCGAGAGGATATTTCCGAGGAGGAAGCCAACCGAATTGCGGATAATATTGAATCGACCCGCCAGCAATTGGTCGAACAAGCTCAGGCGATTCAGCATCAAGTGCAATCTGCGATCGATAGCATTTTTGGTCGCATCCGGAATTACCTCAACTCGCTTGACCGTCCGGAACTCAACTATGAGGGGATTAAGCGCGATTTCCGCAAAGTGTTTGACGATCCAGAAGCGGGATTTGATGCGTTGCGCGATCGCTTAAGCCAGTTCGATCGCGACACATTAGTTGCTGTCTTGAGTTCCCGCGAAGACATCTCCGAGGCAGATGCCAATCGAATTATCGACCAAATTGAAAGCGTGCGGGATAGCGTACTGCACCGTGCTGAACGTCTCCAGGAAGAAGCTGAAAAACGGGTTAAACAGCTCAAGCACAAAGCTAAAGAGCAAATGAAAGAAACCCGCAAAGTTGCAGCAACAGCCGCTTGGTGGCTATTTGGTACGGCGCTGACTTCTGTGGGTGTCGCCGCATTTGCTGGAGTCATGGCAGTTCGTGGTCTAGCCTTGTTTGGTTAATAGTTCAACAACGTCAATTTTAGGGTCCGTATTCAGCCTCCTTAACTGGGGGCTTTTTCTGTAAGTGAAGCAGTTAAAAATTAGACTTCCTGCACGAATAAAATTTTTGCCCCCCTAACCCCCCAATTGGAGGTGGGAACATGAATTCAAAGTCCCCCAGAATTGGGGGATGCGAGGGGGCTTTTCATGATTCATGCAGGAGGTCTATTTTTCCAGTCAGACGCCATGAGCTGCGTTCACAACAAAGGAATGAAAATTCTTATCTCTTCTGCCCTCTGCCGTCTGCCTTTTGCCTTATTTTCTAGATAGGAAATAGTACGCGATCGCAGAGGTTCCGTACCCGTTAAATTTTAACAGTAACTTGAGGGGTGTAAGTGTTCACTGCTATGCAATCCCCTTCAAAAACAAATTCACTATAATCGGCTAAACTGTCGAGTCCTAGAACGTTTAGGAGAATCTCAAGGATTAGCCAGAAGGTAATTTTTACTAGTATCTTGTGCCACTGTGTATTCATTTGGGCTGACCTCCTCCAGATAACGATGTGAGGTCTGATTGCTTGCTTGGGAATTTGTTTGGGGTTGAGGGGTGAAGCTCTTACATTGACTAAATAGTCTGGGGTCTATTGATTTATGCAGTTCTCTGGCTCTTTAGTGTTCAGCTTGATGGCTGGAGATGAAATATTCCTGAAGGTAGCTGAGGCGTTGCTGAGGGTCGGATAAAATTTCTATAGGGGTTAGAAATAGCAGATGCGATCGCCCAGAACTATTGGTATGAAGCATGAGATTTACACCCACTACACACTACCTCGTTCTGGGCGTGGCTCGAATCACTAAACTTACTGAATTTTTTTCAGGCAATGCAGAGATTTAAGGGAAATCACTGACGAATTTCAGGCATTTCTGCCCTAGCAAACTGGTCATTTTCAGTTGGGATTCGATCCCCGCACTTAACCTAGGCAGGGGATCGCTAGTCACCGATCGCTGTTTGAACTGAGTTCTGTATTATCTGCGATCGGGGAACGACCGTTAAATGTTTTTTGGTTATAAAGATAGGTGACTTGGTGAGGGTAAGGGATGATAATACCCGATTCATCCATCGTCTCTTTTAGAGCAATCAGTACTCGTGTCTTGGTTCGGAGTACATCGATTTGTCGTGCTAATGTCCAATAACGAACGATTAGCTCAATGGAGCTATCGCTAAAGTTAGCAACGTCTACGATTGGTGCTGGATCGGATAAAACGCCTTCTACTTGAGTGAGGGTTTCTAGTAGGATTTGGCTAGCTTTGGATAAAGATGTACTGTAATCAACGCTAATAGTTAGATCGGTACGACGATACGGATGGGCTGTGCGAACCTTGACTGGCTGCGAAAAAAGCATTGAATTGGGCAGCAGGACTCGTTCGCCCTGATAAGTGAGAATTTGGGTAGCGCGAAAGCCAATTTCTTCAATGGTGCCCTCGTAGTCATTCACAACCACCTGATCGTTGATATGAAAGGGTTCTTGCAACAGTAATAGGATGCCAGCGACCAAGTTTTTACCCAAATCTTGAAAGACGACACCGATCGCAACTGAACCCAGTCCCAGCAGCGCTAGGAGATCGCCGACACGCAAGCTGGGGAAAACAGTGACTCCAGCGACTAGAGCGCCGATTACCCAGATTGTCACATAACTCAGTTGAGTAAATAGCGCTCGCAGGGATGGGGGCTGAATGATACGCTCCAACGTTCTTTTAACTATTTTTCGACTCTGCTTGGCGAAGCTGCGAGTAAACAGGAGAATAATTATTGCCAGAATCAGGCCTGGCAGCGCTTTGATCCCACTACCGAATAGTTCTAGCAAACTTTTTTGGATTTCTTGAATCAGGGGACTCATGGGGTACGTTGAAATCAGCTCAAGCTAGATTAGCGCGAACTCTTTTAGTACTTAAAAGACTCCCCACCCTACAGGACGATGTGTATTGATATTGATATATAGATTCAGATCTTGCGCCGAATCTCACTAATCGTCGGGTGGGCAGTTTTTACCAAGGTATCACCAGGTTCTTGAGCATCCTTGAGAATCTTGGACATTGCCCACCCTATCTTAGGTAAGCCTAGGGGAGGCTGGTGCAAGATTGCGATA
>DATNPC010000807.1:0-4938 GCA_036703375.1 Allocoleopsis sp. | reverse complement strand
CCGCTCAACATAGCGAAGCAGAACGGTTTTACCTAACTGCCGACCCCCATAAATCAAGCAAGACCCCATCGGATCAATGATGGATTCCCGTTCTCGTTCCCGCCCATAAAACATCTCAGGTGGAACTAAGCCTGCCGCATGAGGCGTATAGGGTTCTAGGAAGGTAAAGGGTAGAGTACAATCAAACAATACAGGTAGACGTGCGCCTCGTTCTCCGCACAGAAAGAACATTAGCGTGTCATCAATCACGATAAATTTACGACCACGCTTGCGACACAAATGAGCTAGATCTCTGCGCCTCTTTGCCGTCATCCTTCCGAAATGGAACACGATTGCCCCAGAGTCTTGAGAAGTATCTCCGACAGCATTGAGAAGATCTTCTTCAGGCGGTCTATCCCATACGCAAAGAATGCGGTAATGTCCCTTAGCTTCTGAGCCGTAGGCTGGAACAGGACAACGATTTTTGTCTTGAATTGGCTCGGTGATAACGTCAATCCAAGTATAATTACCAATTTTATTGATGGTAATTTGTGCCGTGTTAAAACCAAGGTACTTAAGAATTTGACGAATATCTTTCTCTGTGATTGCTTGTTGGTTTCTTCCCTTTACCGCAAACCAAGTATCCAACGTTTCAGCCGCTTGTTTTGCCTGAGCGCCCGGTACCTGCTGCATCTGGAGAGGTTCGATATTTGTCCTCTTTGTAATGTTGTTAATCAGTTCGCGTCGCTTGTTGGGATTCCGATCAGCAGGCTCCAGTCTGTCTTCTAGACGAGCATACTTTTCCTTGAAAAATTCCTTAAAGACTTTTCTCTTATTCTCCTCTATTTCAGGAATGGATTGCCCCCTCTGAACCATATCTACATATTCATTAGCAGTCAGGACATCACCTGTAGCCAATACACTGCAAATTCGGGCATAGGCTGGATGCTCTGAACCTATCTCTTGAAGAAGTTTATCCCTAACTTCATCGATTTTTTGGGAGCGGTTTTTGTTAATCACCTCACCCATAGCTCGAAGCTGTTCAAGATTGTCAGAAAAACGAAGAATTGTCGATATAGCATTTTCTATACTCTCAATCTGCGCCGCATAATCCAAACGCTCACTTTCTCCAAGCAAACCCAAAGCTACATCATCTTCGAGTTTTCTTCTGGTTTCTTTGACTGCTATCTTTAATTCCGTTCGACAATTATCAATCAGGTGATTTCGTTGCTGCTCAAGTTGAGCGATATCAATTGATGTCTCCCAGTTGGCTTGAAGGTACTCGATAATTCGCCCTGTCCCTTCGTGATCTCGACTATTACTCCGCAGCTCGAAAGCTTGTTGCCAATCATAATGAGGTTGGGCAACCTTCTTAAGAAGCTCCTTCACGAATAAATCTTGGCTGCCGTCTTCCGGTTGCCAATCAGAGTTCATAGGTAGCGACGGGATTTTTAACAACTCCGCATGGAGGAGATATTTAATTTCAGGTTCGACTGTTGGTAACGGCTCGTTTGGCTCGAAGAGAATGCGAATATCTTCTACTGCTGTTCGGCAACAAGAGATTCCAGCCTTAACCAATACTGAAGAGTTTTTCACATCAAAAGAATCTAGCTCTTTCAAAACAGCTTGGTGAAGACTCGAAAGGTCTTGTTTCAGTTGTTGAGCTTGACTTTGAGAATAATTGTTGCTTTTGTCCGGGCGCGATTCTTGAAGCGAAATCCATTGACGCACGAAATTAACAGCTTCACGAACGTGCAGGCGAATCCGATCCAGAGTCCTACCAGTGATGGCATCAGCAGCACCACGAAAACGCCTAATTTCGCGTTGTGTACGCTTGACTTCTTCGTTAATTTGGGGTTCATCAGACAATCGCTCAACATAATCTTTAACGACATCCAGCTTGCTCAAATCGTTTTGCCTTACAGGAACTAGCAGAGAATCAATAAGTTGATTGGGCTTAAACCATTCACTCCAAACTGCTTTAGCTGGTTCATAAATCATGTCTAAACGGGGAGCCTGAGACCACCAATCCTGAACTTTTTGACGCAAAGAAGCCATATCGGATTCCCACGCTGCCTGACTTCTTACTGTCTTGATAGCTGTCGTATTTAAAGCAAGTCCGTGATTTCCATAATTGGCAATGGTTTTGCAGTATTTATAGAGTTGGTTAAGACCTTCTCCTAACCGAAGTGAGTGAAGAATTTCTGAAGCATTGGTATTCGGTGCTAGCAAGGCTGGGCGCAGTGCAGAGGTGGTTAAAAGCAAACTAACGGCTTGGTTCCACTCACTTTCGCCATTGAGGAAATAGTTATTGCTAAAGTTAGTAAAGTCATTCCTAAGAATGTTGGCAATTTCTCCAACTCCTACGTCATAGCGTACATGGCGACCCAAAATTACTCCCCGAATTATCCCTGAGGGTAAGTGTGGCTGAAAATTAGGGTATTTGCTTTCGAGGCAACGTGCTAAATGAAAGGCAAGGCTGAGTTTGTTTTCACGAAGCAGTTGCCAAATTTGGTCGTGAAGGGCTAGTGGGTATTCTTCGCTAATGTCGCCGCTGACAGATGCAGTATTCTGTTGCTCTATATCGTTTAGCGTTAACTGGTATTGGGGTTGTACGTCTTCCTCCGTCTGTTCCGACTCCGACTCAGGTTCGTCGTTGTGAGTTTCAATTGGGGGCGGCAGTGGGGTTACAGTTTGGGCAGTCGCGATTAATTTATCGACTGGCTGAGAGTCTGGGATAACTTTAGTGGTAGGTAGTGCGATCGCTTCCGCGAAAGGTACCACAGCAGATTCTTCTGTTGTCTCCTCGCTTAGGGCGGTTAGCGCTGTTTTAACTTCTGGCGCTATTGTCTTTTCAGGCAATGCTTTGGAATTGATTTCAGCCCTAGGTGGCTCCACGCTAGGCGCACTAGCTATAGTGAATAGTTTTCCCCTCGATGCCGCTACAGATAGCCGTTTGCTGAAGAATTTTTCCACGGAATCCTGTAAGAATGTATAACGGTCGTCGTCTAGATCGTCTGTGTGTTCAATCAGCGTCAACAGGTGCGAGAATGGATGATTACCCTCAGCTAGGGTTTTGATGTCCGGGTGTAAGTCAGACCCCTGTAACTCCGAAATGGCGCGGTACGTTGTACGCGCTTTTTCCTGACATTCCAGCATTGGCTGAAAATCGCTCTCTACCCGATGGGCGATCGCTAAAACCCGTTCCAGAACCCTTAAGGCTTGTTGTCGGACTTGCGCGATCGCTTCCTTTTGCTCCTCTGCCTGTACAGCATCCTCAAGCAAAGACTTAAGCCCTTTAAGAGATTCAATTTCAGGCTCTTTTTGCGTTGGGTATACTGCCAAAGATTCAGCCAATTCAAACACTCTGGCACGAATAGCGTTGAATTGATTACGAGAGTTGCCCAGTTCTAAAATAAGCTCTGCGGATAGAGGTTTGCCTGAATCTTGCAGTTCTTGAAGCGCCTCTGATAGCTTGGGAACCAGTTGAGAAAAAATATTTTCCAGAGAGGTGACTTGCTGGTGTAAATCCGCTGAATTCTGTTGCATTAGTTTAATCGCTGCTCCATTAAGATCTGTTTCTTTCAATTCAGCCAAGGTTCGGTTAGCCTCTTGACTATTGGTTTGACTTCGGTTAGTTTTGCTCTGGTCAACACTCGACAATTCAACTTGAGTTGTGTTTTCTTCTTCTAGATTTGCTATTTGTTGCGAAGGGGTTGATGCCATCAAATCTACTGTTTGATCAGGAGCAGCTATTGTAGAAAAATCTGACTTCTTAGAGTTCTTTTCAAAATGGGGATGATGCAATATTTCGGGAGGATTGACTTCTGTTTGTCTATTTTTAGGGCAGGTAACATTTTTTGTTTGAGTTGCCTTAACTAATTGACGAGGAATAGTCACTTCTAGAAATATTCTGCGCTTCCGACTGCGTAACTTTTCGAGTGCTGTAGCTTCAATTTGCCGAATCCGCTCACGGGTAACGCTAAATATATCCCCGATTTCTTGTAGAGTTTTTTCTCGTCCATCATCAAACCCATATCGCAGCCGCAGCACATCCTGTTCGCGAGAGCTAAGAGTATCTAGAACGCTCTCTAAGTTTTCTCGCAAAATAGCTTTGGATACCTGCTCTTCCGGTGTTTCCCCATTAAATTCAATCAAATCTCCCAACGTAGAGTCTTCTTCGCCAACTTGAATGTCCAAGGAGATGACTGGTTGAGCGTATTGATTAATGTCTCGCAGCTCATTAATCGTCATTTGCCTACGGTCAGCAATCTCGCTAGCTGTAGGATTACGACCCACTTCCTGCCAGAGAAGCTTGGTAGTTTTCTTAATCTGAGAGATAGTTTGGTAGAGATAAACTGGAAGGCGAATAGTTCGAGATTGATTAGCGATCGCCCTAGTAATTGCCTGACGAATCCAACAAGTCGCATAGGTAGAAAATCTATAGCCCTTTTTAGGGTCAAACTTTTCTGTGGCTCGAATCAGACCTAGACTTCCTTCCTGAATTAAATCAAGAAACTCTAGCCCTCGATTTTGATATTTTTTGGCAATTGAGACTACCAGACGTAAATTGGACTCCACCATCTGGTTTTTTGCCTTTCGACCCCTTTGGAGGCGATGGCGAAGCTCTGACAAAGGTATTTGTACAGCGTTAGCCCACTCTGTATCCTGAGGAGTTCGTTCTAACTCGTTCTCCAGTTGCTTCTGTACTTGTTCTATTTCCAACAAGTCAGCGACTTTGTACGCTAGTTCAATCTCTTCTGATGCCAACAGCCGCCGAATCCGACCGATTTCTTGCAAATAAATACTAATTAAATCTTTTGGCAGAGGGTCTTTTGCGAACTTAATATTGCCATTGAGGGTTTTTTGCCAAGCTTCGTGAAATTGGTCAAAGTTGCTGAAATTATGCTGTTGGTGCAACTTTACCAAGGAAAGCTCAAAAAAATTTTTGATTTGGGC
>DATNPC010000806.1:0-4808 GCA_036703375.1 Allocoleopsis sp. | reverse complement strand
CCCCACATGTACCGAGAGGCTCTCTCCACATCGGTTGCGCGTTGCACCTCTGCCTGTTCGAGTTGACGAAACGCATCCATTACCCACGGCGGTAAGTGGTTAGTGTGCTGCCTGAGTTTCAACACGAATAGAGCCAGGATTGGGTCGGAGGCATTGTTCTCCAGATGTTCACCGTGAGTAACGGCCAGAACGGTATCCTCATAGGCGGCAAGAATGTTGGCTGTTGCAATGGCGTCTGGCTGGAACTGACCGGACTCTGCAAAGTGACTTCTACGCTCTCTCAATTCCTGAGCCAACCACTTGATGAACTGCTCTAACAGCACTGACCCCTTCAGCACTTGGTACTCTGGCTTGAGGCGGTCGCGCATCGTTCCCAATTCCTGCCATTGAAACGCCGATGCTGCAACAGCACCAGCGATGAGCAGAGACGATACCCCAAAAGGGAAAAATACGGGCAGTCCCAGCACGCCTGTAATTACCATTCCTCCCAGTAGTTTATTTTGGTCAGAGCGATACTCCCCCGCGAACTTGGCGACGGCTTGATAAACGCGATCGATCGCTGACTCTAAAGGCATCTGTCTCGCCTCGACCAAGTACCGTAGAACTGTGTGTCCATCGGGGTTTCCGGGTGTTAAGTTGGGTCTTAAATCAAACATCTTTACCTCCTGAAATAAAGGGGCGTCTGACACGCCCCTATTACCTGGGTTTCCCTTGTGGTTAGGGCTTAGTTGTGATGGGCATCTCTGTCCGCTTTCTCGGCACGGGTGAGCGTCACGAGTTTATAGCCCGCATAGAGAACTAGAGAGAGTTCCACCCCGAAAACCCCGAAGCTATTCCAAATAATGTTCGTCCACAGCGGGTTTCCTAAGTTGTCGAGCCAGGGACGGGAAATATTCATGGCGTAAGCATTAACGAAGTACGCCAAAATCCCCACTAATGAGAGCCAGCGTAGGATTGACATCGTTTCCCCAGTCGCCAGCTTGTAAGCCTTCTTGGTGGCTGGAGCATTGTTAGCGGGTGCCTCAATTTTCTTGCGGTTCTGCTTATAGAGCAGATTCTGGGCGGTTCCAGGTAAATAGATGTGGAAGCGTCCGGCGATTTCTAATCCCTGTACGACAAACCAAATTGCTAGAGCGCCAAACAGCGCCACAATTCCACCCGTTAATTTATCTAGCCAGACAAGCATTGTCCCTAGAATCGGGAAACGGACGGCACTGCTAATAAATCTCTCTCCCAGTGGTGCCTCTACAGGTAGAGTGCGACCGAGTTCGTCCAATCGCGTGCTAAATACCTGATTCATCAAATCGTAGTAACCAGCCATGTCGATCGCGATGCAGAATCCAGCGAATAACAAAACTCCAAATTTGATGGTATTGGGATTAAAAATAAAACCGAATATCTTGTCGCTAATATCCCCTAACTGCTGAGAGAGTGGAACTGTGTCTTCCTCAAAGTCAAAGGTTTCATGTCGAGCGCTGGGAGGTAGGATGATTGGGGATTCTCCGGTCTTTTGATTGTTGGTGAAACGTGCCATGATTATTTTTCCTGAAACTGTGTAATGTGGCGTGGGTTCTGGCTTTCTTGGCGTTGGGCTAGGATTTTCTCCATCTCCTCTGGAGGCATTTGTTTGATGTCGGAAACGATGGGATTCCCCTCTGCATCCATGGCGACAATTCCGGTGTTTCCGTAGGCGTCACAGACTGTTGTTTTGCTCGGTAACGGGCGATTTTTATGAATAGTCACCCGTCCGTTTTTTACGGATGAGAAATAAGCGGCAGTCCCGTCTGTGATGGGTAGCTCGGTCATTAACACAACGCACCGCTGCGCTCTAGCAAGGGCTTCGGTTCGTGCAAATGCTGCCTCTTTCTGTTCAGAGCGAATGCTGTCTTGACGTTCTGCTGTGGCTTGCAGATCGGGAGCGCGTAGGATGTACCCGACTGCCAATGCGGCGATCTGCGCTCCGATCAGGTAGGTGGCTGGTTTAAACTGCATAGTTCCTCCTAGCCCCTGGTGTTAACCAGGGGCATTGCATCACGCTGGGACTGCAAAGTGTTCTAGGACTTGGGCAACGGACATTAGGTCGGCGTCTCGTTCGTCAACCATCGTGTACCAGTCGCCTTCCTCACATATCCATCCGGGCTTAGTAAAACCTGTCTCGTCGGGGTAGCAATGCAGATTGAAATCAAAATGATTCTTGCTACCACCAGGGAAGTCACTCCAGAACATCTCTCCACTGTCCCAGAAGGGACGCCAGGGGAAATCCGTCTCTGTCCCTAGTAATGGCATTGGTGCGCCTGGTTGAGGATGCCAGTGCATGGTGAAGTTAATCCCGTCCTCAAAGCCTGACTTGAATTTTTCCTGATACTCGAACACGAGGTAAAACTCGTAGTTGGGGTAAGCTTGACGCGAACGCTCCAGCCACTGCTCTAGTTGGTTCCGTCCAAAGATGAGCAGTGCCAAATCCATCTCATCGTTTAGTAAATCCGTGCAGGAAGCGAGCCAATTCAGGACGCGGTAACGTTGCTCTGCACTAAATCCTTGTTGGCTGATGCTTTCGCCGTCTTCCGGCGTCAGTGCATCGACGTGCGTGCCAATGCGATAGAGCAAATCATCAGAAGGGTTTTCGTTGTAGCGTCTCACCCGCTCGGTAATATAGCCCCAGTCGATGGATTGGAAGGCGTTCATTAGTTTTGCCCTCCGTAAGTGAGAAAGTTGGCTAGAGCAACCGAGAGAGCGAGTTGGTTATCAGCGGAAAGCCCAATAGCAAGCTGCCACGCTTCGCCGCCGTTCTGGTTAGTGAAAAAGTTGGGTTCAGTGAATACCTGCTGAGGGTTAATCGCAGCTTCTACCAAGCAAATCAGCAGGCTCGCTTTGTCGTCGCGGGTGAGTTCTTGGAGATGGGAGCCGAACTGTTCACAGATGCGATCGAGAATATCGGCGTCGGTCGTGCCGGGAAGTCCGGCTGCATAATAGCCCAATGGTTTCATAATGAAGGTTAGTCCTTACGATTCGTTTACGTCGGTCGGTTGGGATGCGTCAGCACCGGAGCTGCTCAAACTATCGGTGCTGGCAACATCTTGGTAGTGTGGTTGGCTGATTATTTGGTCAGCTTCGTTGAAGAGGAAAGCCATCTCTTCACAAGCTCGATCCGGGTTCCAGTCTGACTGAGTTGTCATGTGCTTTTACCCGTAATCCTGTCAATTACCTCCCCGTAAAGCTGGCGTTGGTGCTGTCGGTGACGCTCTTTCCTCAGTTCCGACCGTACTGAGCGATACTGCTGACGGAGAGAATCTGGGTTTTTGTCCTCTTGTTCCCATTGGTCAATCCATTCGCGGATTGCATCAAAGTCGCCTGCAAAAAGCAGGGATTCAACTTGAGATGCACGAGCAGAGGATTCTTTTTCCAGTTCGCTCCGGTATTGTTCTGCCCATTCTTGAAGTTGGGTCATTGGGTCAAAGCCTCCACAATAGTGAGTGCGATTAGCCAAAGGGTTAGTTCAAAAGTCAGTCGCATCATTCTGTTTCTTCATCCTTGGCTAACCGGATTAATCGCCTTACTCGCTTTTGGGTAACAGCTTCCTGCTTCGTCTTTGGTGTTGGTTGAGATTCAAGCCACTGCTGTTGTTTACCGGGGGTAAGTGTTTCGAGGCTTACCAGAATGCCGTTAAGTTCTGCGCGTTTGTGCATAGGAAGCAATGGGTGATGTCTGCAATGATGGGAAGCAATGCCTTAATCCCTTGGTGGGAGATTGGCGCTCGCTATAAAGTTGTCGAGGTTCAGTTAGCCCAGTCTGATTTCAGACTGGTTAAAGTCCGGTTAAAGGCTCATCAAAGGAAAAATCACTTTCTGGCAGTGTTGGGGTAGCCTGCTGTCCTGTATCGGGTAGGGGTTCGGCTTGGGCATAGGTTGGGGAGATAGGTTGAACCTCCCAGGTTTGTTCCAAGTGCTTTGCATAACGGCTAAACAGAACGTTGATGACTTCGGAAATGCTTCCTAATTGAGTCAACTGTTGTAATTGTTCAGCCTTCTCTAGCGCCGCACCTCTGAGTACAATTCGAGCCTGAGTCATTACAGCACCATCCCTCTGATCGAGATTTCTTGAGAGTTAGCAGCCACACGAAAGCGTCCTTTAGTGGATTCTTCGATGGGTGTCGCCAGCGGTGCAGAACCGCCGATGATTAACACTTCACCTATCTCTGCAAACTTAAGCCCCCAAGTGACACGCAATTTAGCCCGAATCTCTTCAAGCCAAGCGTCCCGGCACTTCTCAAACAAGTGAGCGAAGTTAATCCCAGACGTACCGATAACAAAGCTTTTGTCTTTGATGGCATCCATGATTAGGCTCAAGTCTTGAGTCTGTCCGGTGGTAGGCATTAATGCTGCATTGATGCGACGGGCTAAGTCGTAAGTGCCTGGAACATTTAGATCGAGTTCCCGCATGACCGAACCCGATGGACTGTAAAGACGAGCGATCGCAGTTCCACCCCCCAAATCGAGAATGCCGTTGATCGACTTTGGAGATTTAAAAAGTCCATTAGCACGGGCAAAGCAGTAAGCGGGTTTGGTTTCGTCCATCGGTTGCACGTTGCGAACTGTGGCGTAAACCCGTTCGCCGTTGCGGGTGAATTCGTAAGTATTCGCTAGTTCGCCCAGTCGCTTGACGTTTTCCTGACTTTTCACGGGATGTGGAGAGAGGGGATTGGTTCGCGACGTTACGTCGCGAACCCAAGCCAAGAGGAAAGGGAATTTAACAGTAAAGTCATAACAGGTGCGAGAGAGTGGCTTTGATCGAATGAACCTATTGGAGTG
>DATNPC010000805.1:0-7615 GCA_036703375.1 Allocoleopsis sp. | reverse complement strand
TTTGATAGGACTTCTGGTTTTTGAGAATCAAGCGTGTTTACCCAGCCATTGTCAGCCGTAGGAGGGCTTGGAACCGTAATAGATGGCTTATGCCGCGCAGTGGATAATATGTTGCCATTTTCCAGTCTATTGAGGAGATCGAGTATCCCCCCCAAGCGTGAAACATAGACCCCTTGAAGAGGTTGTAGAAAAGGAATCGTTGCATCAAGTTCTATGTCGCCAGTGAAGCAGATTATCGGTGTAACCCAGCGAAGCCGGTTATTCCGAGCTAATTCAAGTGCCTGCCCTTTGACGCATTTGAGCAAATCTTTAGGCTTGCCGTAGCTGTCTCGTGCCAAATCGTAAGTAACGGTTTCAATTTCGCTTTCATAACGACGCATCAGCATCTCAGAAGATGGGTCAAAAAAAATGATACCGCCCCTGTGAGATTTGGCGTCGATTACATAATGTTTACCCGAAGGCGAGGCTAGATAAACGTCGGCATCGCCCCAGCGCAGTTTTAAGTTATATTCAATCGCCCAACCCTCACTTACCAACGGCTCAAGCGCCAATCCCAATCGTTCCTCGCCGATCGCTCCTTGGTCGGCTCGACGGGCTTTTTGCCGAGAGAGGAAACCAAAACAGACCAGCCAGACAGCGGCGTTAAAAACGACAACAGCTAGGGCGATTGCCACGTAACTTTGCCCCAGAGCCACAAAAATTACTGGAGCGACAACAACTAAGAATGCGGCTGTGGCGAAACTCACCGTTGACACAATGCTGCGAGAGCGAGCAAGCCGACGAATGCTCAAACCGGGTTTGCGAGATATCTTAGACACTTTGTTCGTATTAACCTCCCCCTGAAAAAGTCGCCCTTGCTAAAATCCAGCCGACTGGAATTTAGCAAGGGGGTAACGTGTAATGACGTATAGAGCGATCGCTTTTAACTGTGGAAGCGCCTCGACTCTTCCACGCCAGTTGGAGCGCTCCGCAGTAAGTCGAATCCCACCACTTCGGCCCACCTAAAATTCTCCCTGGTGTCATCTACAGTTACGCGGTATCGGTTTGTAAACCTTGCCCAGAGGCGATGCTCGTCATCGAGCGCTGCACGGTAAGAGACTTCAAATATGTTGCCAGGACTGCCATGAAGCTGAGTCATGCGCTCCACGTCTTCTAAGTCAGCCGGAATAATGAAGCTATTGGTTTTTTTCATTATTTCTTGAAATACAGCGGTCTCTTATGTCGATAACTTGCTCGGGTTCCCATCCAAGCCATGAAGCAATACGAGAACAATCAGCATCCGTTGGACGATTATTCTCATCCAAATATTGAAAAAACCTACGAAGTAGTATTCCCAGTTCTCCATATCTAAGATAAAGGTCAAGTAAGTTAACGAAAGAGCGGCATTCTATTTCACTGGTTGCGTTGAGTTCGGGATGGTGCTTTAAAACAACCTGAACAATTTGCGATAGCATTTCTTCTGGAGTATGGCTGTTCTTACGTGCAAGCTCTTCGAGAAGTCTCTTTTGTTCAAAGGTTTCTAAAGTAATAGTAAAAGTTAAATATTTAGAGCTGATTGCTTCTGATTGTTGACCTTGGTTGAGGCGAGCAAGTCCGTCATAAATTAAATCCGCCAAAAAAGAGCTTCTAGCACGATTCGGCTTGCCTTCTTCCTCGGGAGGATAGTGTTCCGCGACAAATGAATCGACAGCATTCTTGAGCTGAACTGGGACATAAATGCTTATTGTCTCCTTAGTCTCCTTTGTCTTCTTCGGCTCTTTGTCTGGCACAACGGAACTGCAATCACAAGTAGGGGATTATTACACGATATTAGCCTTTATCGGGGAAATAAAGAAAAAACAAGAAATATCCAGGACTCTTGGATGGCGAGAACTTTCCGCAGAACTACTTCAAGCCGTGCATCGGTCGGGAGTTGCGTCGAAATTAGCTGCCGGACTGGAATTGACCTGCCATCCAGTATAAGGAGAATCCTTGAGTCCCTGTCGCCGGAAAATTGTAAAGACTTGTAACAAAAATCTATTAGAACTGACCATTTTTCTAATAGAGTTTTATATTGAGATTTAGAGGTTGCTTTGTAGCCTACAAATTTAACCTACAAAAAAAGAAAAACTTAGAACCTGCAAGGGTTTGAAGGATTTCCCAGAAATCAACCTACAAAGTTGAGAGCAACCTACAAAAATCACCTACAAAGTTCTGAAACCAAGACGACGTGAAGGTTTCAGCCAATAAGAAGCCACTTGGGGCTTTTGAACCTACAAAAATCACCTACAAAATTAGGACACATCAAGACAACACGATTCAAAGAACAACAGCACATTATGAGGTTTATATGGACGATAGATCCGGTTGACGACATAAAGACCTGCCCAGAGCCGACGCGGGAGTGGCTAGCTGATTTATTCAGGTGTCACGTAAACACCGTCTACAACTACGAGGACATAATCAAGGAGAGTCTTGGAGACTTAAAAGATGCCAAAAAGTACTACCAAGACGAAGATGGAACGATCAAGAAATGGGTTGAATTGAATGGATATCTTGCCTGGTTAATTTGCAAAGTAAAAGCACTGAAAAGCCACGTAAAAGGCAAGAATAAGCGAGAAAAAATAAAAGACCATTTCTTTTTGTACTTCAATTACTACACCGAGGAAAGCTATCAGTATGAAATCCAACAACAGAGACGGGAAAAACCAGTCCAGCAACCCGAACAACAGCCAGAACAACAACAGCAAACCAGTGGATCTAAGGTCGAAGGAAAGCGCCCTGTCGCTGCTTAATCAGGCAGGAATCACCATGAAAGATGTCGATAGCCTAAATATGGCTCTATTGGGGATAGCGGACATCCTAGCCTCAGAAAACTCATATGTTCCAGACGAGCTGGCAAATCCACAAAACTACGACAGCATCTCAAGAGATCACTTGACCTTGGTAAGGGATCGAGCCAAGCAAACTTTAGGTGAAAATCTTCTCCCTCAATCTGAAGAAAACGCGCCAGGGCTTCTACCAACAAATACAGCAAATCCTGAAAATGAAAACCCAGGAAATGCGATTGTGAATTCAGAGCCAAAAGATCTGGATCGGGGAGCTGAACAAGTAGGAACCAATCGGGAACACGCGATCGAAAGCTTCCGGGCAATCCTCAACGATTTAGGCGTGAACTATGTAGCCGAAGTCGTAGGTCAAAGCCTCAGCGATGACTTTTGGCTAACAGTAGACCAGGCAAAAGCTAGGCGAGACGAACAGCATCTGGAAAAGCGAGTAGGGCAGTTAAAAAGTGATTTCCACGAAGCGGTAGATGCCATCAAAGGTACAGCTCAAAAAAGAAAAGACTGGGAGCAAGAAAGACTGGGAAAATTGGCTACCATCTCGGACTTTTCCGAGATGGACGAGGCAATGAAAAACCTTCAAAATGTGTAGAGAATTACAACCAAAACTGGGAGAAAATAAGCTCTCATCTGGTCGATTTCAAGGAGTTTGAAAAAGGAGAACAAATCACAGAAATAGTAATTGGTGACAATTTCGGAGAATGGGATGAAGACTACGAAGAAGATGACGGGCGACTAGGACGCATCGAAGAACCAATTGCCCTCCAACAAGTAAGGGAATGGGTTAAAAACATGAGGGCATTGACTTTTATTAACGCAGTAGTCGTAGTCATACTAGCCGGAATTGTCGGGTACTTCATCTCAGTAGCAGTCAACATCAACAACGAGAAACAGCAAACCAAAGAAACCACGGAAAATATCTACCATGTACACGAACCAAGCTCCTAATAACGCCAGTGGAAACAACGTTCGCCGGACTCAAAGGCGAGGAAGAAATATTACAAGTCAAAGCGAAGTTTTCCCTTCAAATGTGTATCCTCTATACCCCAACGGAGGAGGGGAAGATTCAAGTACCAATAAAGTTGAAAAAGTCTCTTGGTGGGGACGGTTAAAATCAACAGTTGCGGGAACTTTTGAGTATCTGGAGCGACGACCCGGACTAAATTTTGGCTTGTTCGCGATCGCTCAACTCTTTGCGGGGGCAGGGTTGCCGTCATTGCTGGCAATCGGTGGACTCGTAATTGTAATGACTGTAACAGCAGCACAAGTCTACAATTCAAGAGAATTTGTTAATCAGGGTTTGGCGATTTGTGCGGGGCTAGGACTAGCGAGAATGATTCAAATAGCAGTAACAATACTACTTTAGGGGGTGAAGACATCATAAAGAATGGTTAAACTGGCATTAAAGCGAGAAATAAAGACAAATTTGGGTAGGTAAGCATCGAGAAGACAAACAACAAAGGGGATGTTTTTAGTAGGTTAAATAATGGTAGATTCATCAGACTCAAAAGGCTCTAGTCAAAGCCCATTAGAAATACTCAAGAGAACCTTTGGGCGGAGTCTTGAAAATTTGAGTAGGCAAGATAAATTTACCTTGATTGCCTTATTGGGACAAGTTGCGAGAAATTCAGAACGAAACTATTCGCTGATGGATGCTTATCGAGAGTTGCCTGGTGAAAACATCTCCAGAAGTTTATTTCAATTACTACCCCAATTGTCTGAAAATTTGAGCATACAAAGTTTGCTCGACTTGTGTGAAAAATTGATTGAAGTAATCAAGGAAGAATCGTAAAAATGCCAGTAGCTAATTTTGGAAAAGCCAAGATAAAAGACCATGTAAGCAATAACATTCCTGGGTTATTGCAAACAATGGCAGACCTGTTTGGAGTATCGCTAGACCTAATGGTAAGAGCGTGCAGTGGCGACCCCAAGGCAATCACAGAATTAACCGATGGTCGAAGGTTAGCTGAAGCCTACGGAGAGAATCTTCCAAACGTAGTGCAATCAGCTCTCACGATAATTAAAGTCACGGGAGACTTTAACCAGGCGATGGCTGAAATAGCCAAGCAGACGAGAGTATCGGGGACTCAAACGCTGAAAGCCGTCTACAGCGCCACAAATGACGAAACTCGCATGAGAAACGAAATCGTGGAAATGCGAGATAAGCAAGCCAACGAGGTGACTGCTGAAACAGCAAGGCATCTTAGGTCAAGGAATTTGATTGCCGTCGAGGGAAGTACCGCTGAATTAATGGCAATCGCCGAGTACCAGTCCAATCTACTGAGAGTGGAGGATAAGATTCCACTAGCCCAACAACGAGTAGACGACGCATACAACAAGGCTGTTAATAGAGCGCTTTGGGCAAAAGGAAGCGATGCCGATATCAGCCGAATCCGGAAGCCAAATTACGAGAAAAATCGGTACGGAATAGGCGGACTGGTTCAGGGTGCGTGGAACGGCTTCAAAAGAACAATGGGGTTGTAAGATTCATCGCCGGAGTAAAGATGCCAGGGCGAAGTGTTACCCCTGGCTTTTTAATCTAATCAGGCTGTCCTTGGAGGAAAGATCGTGGATGAGTTAGAAAGCCTATACCAAGGGTTTCAGCAGGGAGCAGGAAACGGAAACGAAGCAACAGGAGGAGGGGATTTTTTAAGTCTTTGGCAGAACCAAGAAGGAGAAGCTCCTCAGAACAATCCGTCCTCAAGAGATGCCAAACGGCTAGAAGATGAACTTCGAGACATCTATGAAAATAGAAAGTTCATCAATAAAATAATTTCTACTTTTTTAGCCGTATCAATAGCGTCAGCAGGAGTGAATTCAATCGCAAAGATTGGGCTACCAATAATAGCAAGTGGGACGCTAGGAGGATTGGTTTTAGCTGTTTTCTTCGGAAATGCCCTCAGTAAAATAAAGCTGGAGGGAAATAAGCCAAAGTTCGATGGAGAGTTCTTCAGTGCGAGCGTCCAGACAATAGCGGTCGGAACGGCGCTATGGACGGGATACAGAGAACAGCGAGAAGTTGAGCATATTGCCAAAATTGGCAAAGAAAGATTTATTCAAGAGGTTACAGCTTATGAGACAAAACCTCAAATTAAAGAAAATCCATTAAGTGGAGGATTGATAACCGGAGGAGCTTTATTGTTGTTAGCACTAGGAATATTGCTAATAACAAAAGGAGACAAAACCAGACTGTAGTAAATTGCCAAAAGTTAGATTTCACGGAGAAAACAATGAAGCTTAGAGAGCTTGGGCATGGTTAAAGACATCTCAAGCTATCAGTGCTTAAATCTCTATTCCCAAGGATTTGTCTTCAGCCAAGGCGAGGAAGAACTGGGAGATCTTCAGACAATTCGATTGGTAATCCGAAACAACCTAATCTGTTCGGCAAAGGACAGCGAAACCATACTAGATGCTTGCTTCAGCCTGTGTAATGCCATCAGGAATAAGGAGATAAATTCTCCAATTGTTTTCACTAATGAAGGAGGAAGACCAAGGATAGGAATTGTCCCAAACCTATCAAACAAACAGGACTAAGACTTCGATTTAGCCGTTGAAAACGTCTTGTGATACGCAGGAGGAACACATAAGCCTTGCAAGGGGGAAACCCTTTGCTCTCGGAAGGAGGGAAAACTATAAAAATGGGCAGTAAAAGAGTCGAGAGAATTAAGCAAGAGGCAAGGGTAAACAACGCCACAGTAGGAACACTACTGGTCAGTGGCGGTATTTTTTTGGCTATGAGTTTGTCGGGACGACAGACGCCGATGCTGGAGTACTGCTTTAAGCCAGAAACCCACGATCCAGCCAGTGCCGCGCAGTTCTGCACGGACGAAAAACGGTATTTGATGCCCCTGTACCCTTGGGATAGTTCATCAGAGCAGCCGTCCAACCCAGAGTTCCAGGAAGGGTGGAAGCTGCCTCCCAAGGCTACCCCGGTTGGAATTATCGACCCAGACAACCCCTACAAGTGGCTGTGGGGCATTTTGGCGACTGTAAGCATTGGAGGAGCCTATGCGCTTTCTGTGGCGCGAGAGCGCAAGCTAACCCAATATCTGCCAACGTACAGGCAGCAGGTGCAAGAGTACTGGATCAGGAACCAAATCGGTAGCTGGTTGAGACTGCGGAAAAGAGCGATCGAGGCGCAAACGCTGGAGAAGAAATTCCAGCACGCCGCCAATGTGGATCTGGAGCTGTTTGAGTGGGTAACCGCAAGGGCAGCCAAACAAAAGCAGTTCCAACTGATGTCGCCAGAGGAGATACAGGTTTACATCGCCGAAACCAGGCGACGGGCAGAACTAGAAGCCCAAAGGCAAGCCGAGGAAGTAACTGGAATAAGACAGCATGGGGAGCAGAGACAGTTACCCGGACAGTCCCTAGACCAAGTAAACGATCCCAGCGACAAGGTAAATGCTGGCGAGGAGCATCAGGGCTTAGGTGGCTCAACAGGTGAAACTTCCGCATCACCTTCTGGAGAATCTAGCAACATTCCACCGGACAAATGGACCCCTTACAGACAAATAGGCGAAGCAATTATCAGGTCGATGGTTGTAAGCGACAAGTCTGTTTTGGTTGCTTCAGGCACGGGTACAGGAAAGACCACAACTGAGAACTATTACCTGAAAAAGTTCAGGGAAAGATACCCCAGATGTCATGTATATGCGTTGCTGAACAAAAACGACAAGCTGTATGGCATCCCGGAGAAAAATAGGTTTGTATTCGCGCCTGAAAAACTAAACCAACTGCCGACAGGAAAGGGGTCTGAAGAAGAAAGAGGACAAATAATCAAAGATTTGCTG
>DATNPC010000804.1:0-5877 GCA_036703375.1 Allocoleopsis sp. | reverse complement strand
CCTAGGGCGTGTCATCAATTGAGCCAGATAACGACAGCAGCAAGATAAATTGCCCCTAAAAAATTCTTTGCCCGTTTATCGTAGCGTGTCGCAATCGCCCGATATTGCTTGAGTTTGGCAAAGAAGTTCTCAATCAGATGGCGCGCTTTGTACAAGTCCTTGTCATACTCACGAGGGGCAGTGCGGTTGCGCTTGGGCGGAATCACTGCCGTTTTGCCCTGCTGTTCTAGTCGCTCAAGCACACGCTCATCGGCATCGTAGCCCTTGTCGGCAAGTAGCGTGTCGGCAGTAAGTTCATTGAGCAGGACATCAGCCCCGTCAAGATCACAGGCTTGTCCAGGGGTTAGGTGAAAGCCCACAGGGTTTCCCAAAGCATCGACCAGAGCATGAATCTTGGTGCTCAAACCACCTTTGCTTCGACCGATGGCTTCGCTAGATGCATCCCCCCCTTTGCCCCAGCACTATGCTGGTGGGCACGCACAATGGTTGAGTCTATCATCGCGTATTCATTGTCTGCATCTTCAGCTAATGCCTCAAACACCCGTTGCCACACTCCGCGCTTTGCCCATCGGCTGAAGCGGGTATGAACTACTCGAAAATCGCCGAATCTTGTGGGTAAGTCCCGCCAGGGAATGCCTGCTCGGTAGCGATACAGCACGGCTTCGACAAACAATCGATTATCTTTGGCCGTCACTCCGACTGTCTCTTTTCGCCCTGGTAGTAGGTCTTTGATGCGTTCCCACTGGTCATCCCGCAAAGCATAGCGGCGTGTCATTCTAGCACTCCTGAGATTACTCAACCTGCAAACGAGGATATCGATTTTAAACTAGATTGACATCTATTTGATGACACGCCCTAAATCAGTTTGCAAACACAATGATTGTAATGGAGCAATGACTGATGAAACTTTAACTGAATTCCGATTGAGCTTGTTGTCCTACCTACTCCTCTAGTCTTCCCCAAGAACAGTTTTGCAACGCATCGATAAAGGAGGTAATTTTGAACCAAGGACAATTGCTGTTTAAATAGATAAAGCACCGACTTTATTCCAGAGGCACTCGATAGCTGCACTAATTTGTTAAGCTGCACGTAATGATGGAGCTTGATATTGCTCTTGTTGTAGCCTGTGCATGTGGTTAAATAATTTCCAGCAGTATTCCTCCGGTAATCCACAAGTGATAGCGCCCCGGAGTACGACATCAAAATACCAATCATTGGGTGCCAGTTCTTCGGCTAACTTATGCACTACAACATAGGTGCGTACATTCTTATAGACATGTCCTTTATGAATTACTTCAACTGTTTCGTGTCGATAGCCGTCATAGGGAACTTGTTCTCGTTCATCAAGTGCATCGCTCACTCGTAAAGGTAAGCGGTATAAGACTCCTTCTACAGTTTCTGTTGGATCTGGTACTACATCTAGCACGCCACAATTACGACGCTCATATCGCCAATTAAAGCCTAAACGATAGCCTTTGAGTGTTGCTGGACCAATGACAAAAGGATGAGCGTCCTCGCCCAGCGTTCGCTTCAAATCCACCGGACACATACAGGAACCATAAGCAAAGTAGTAGAAGGCTGGCTCTGTCAGAGTCCGCCGTTCTACATTATGGAATGCCTGACGCTGTTGCTGGGATTTTGCCATTAATTCTTGAATAGAGCTGTATGAGATGTTCAATAATTGCTGACGGGATGAGGGCGGTTGATTTTTCGCTAGACCTGTAAGAACCATTTGTCCTAAGTACTTAAAATCTATAAATCTATTTAATTATTTGCATGTTAGATGGCTGGTGTCTCTAGAAATCTATTTGACTTTATCAAGTCTTTTATTCTGTGAGGGTAGAGTTTAATTAGCTTTAACAAATCTGGATATTGCTGTAAAATAAGCAACCATAAAAACAAATATATGAATTTCTGAATGGCTAAAACCCCATTAGCCATTTACTTAAGCTGTTTAGGCACTCAAAATGATATTAATTCCTATCTAGGTTTTTAATCTTTAAAGCAATGAGCGAGAGTTCATCGCGACGCTCTCTTGTCCAATCTATAGGACATGCATAGCTCAAACAAATGCATCTGCTAATACAGCCGTTTGCATTTGCTCAGCTCAAGCTAGCAGAGTAGCTTCTTTTTTACCGATGAGCAGATAGGTCGTCATCTCCCCCTTACCTTTAATTTGGATGCGGCCCCGCTCTTGAAACAGATATTTATTCTGCAAAAGCTCGTAGGTTGCTTGAGTGACTTGAATGCATCCTGCCAAACCATGAGATTCCATACGACTGGCAGTATTGACCGCATCACCCCAGAGGTCGTAAATAAACTTTTTCGTGCCGATGACTCCCGCAACCACAGGTCCTGTGTTGATACCCATACGGACGCTGATGGTGATGCTGTGTTTGAGATTAAATCTGGCTATTTCCTTTCGCATATCGAGCGCCATTTGCGCGATCGCATCGGCATGGTCGCTGCGAGGCGTTGGAATACCACCCACTACCATATATGCATCGCCGATCGTCTTGATTTTCTCTAACCCGTACTGTTCGGTGAGGCGATCGAAGGTTGAAAAAATCTCGTTGAGGATGCCGACGAGTTGCGTGGGAGAAAGCTGTTCGGAAAGCTGGGTAAAACCAACAATGTCGGCAAATAAAATCGTGACATCTGCAAACCCATCCGCAATATGGCTAGTTCTCTCTTTTAATTGTTGAGCGATCGGTTCAGGCAAAATATTGAGCAACAGGCGTTCGCACTTTTCTTGTTCCTTGACTAGTTCTTCATTTATCTCCTGAAGTTGCGTTGTGCGTTCGATCACACGCAACTCTAACTCTTTAGACGTTTGGCGCAATCTACCGATAACCAGAGTGATTCCGATCAGTCCCAACACACAGAATCCCGCTAACATCGCAAAGGTTCCCTGCACAGCCTGTTGACTTCGACCCAGAACGCGATCTAGGGGAGTCGTAATCTCAAGCACTCCTCGCACATCCCCTACTTTCCAATCTTTCTTGGGACTATCCGGTGACGTTTGATTGTGACAGCCGATGCAGCTGGGTTTCATGATATCTGCCTGTGCATATCGCAATGCCAGACGGCCTTGGAAGTTCTCAACGCGCACAAATCGCTGCTTCGGATTTTGTCTTAACTGGCGCAGCGCTTCTCGCTCAAAATCATCTCTGGCACCGCCTTGAGAGCGCCGTGAGGGAAAGGGAAAATCGCTATACAGCCGGACTGACATCCCAGGATTTTCCTTACTGATGCGATTACCGAGTTCGATCAGAAATGTTGCCGGTACGGGAATTGCGCCCTCTTTATCCCGGTAGTCGTCAGTCAGGATAATTCCGTGTCCAGACTTTACGCGATCGACAGCATCGGAGCTATAAAGCGTGCGTGCCTCCTGTATAGCTTGAGCATACAAGACTGCATTTTGTAAGGCTTGCGCTCTCACCACATCTATTGATAGACGAGACATATTCCACAGGGCTGCCGCTATTCCAGAACAGAACAGAAGCGTTAGAACGAGGATTGTCTGTTTATAAAGCAGACGCATGAACGCCGCCAAAGCATGAGACACTAACTGACGCATGACAGCCTCAACTGAGAGAACTTTTCTATTTCATCCTTCAAACGCCTGAGGGACTTCTCCGTTCAAGTAGATGCAGCTGTAGAGCGTGAGCCAAAGTGTGGACAGTACACCTCCTAGGAAAATAAGGCAAAGGGCAGAAGGCAGGAGGTAGAAGGCAGTCCCGATGAAAAAATTTCATAGCCATGAATGAAAGTGGTATTTCCCATTCCCCACTCTCGACTCCCGACTCCCGACTTTCAAGTCAGAAGGCAGAAGAATTTTCATACGCGGTGGCGGCAATTCTGCCATGAGGGACTGTATTGAAAATGAGACTAACTAAGTAAGGTAATGTGCATCGAATTGGTACAATCTGGACTGGCTCTCTGACTCATCCCTCAAGAAATCTACTGCTTCCTGGCTTGCAAATTCAAGGCGCGACAGCTTAGAATCTCTATCGTCGTTACTATCCACCTCTAGCCTAGGTCGATTCAACGATTTCTTCAATTAGTGTTCAGCCTCTTCTATTATCAGTAGCTAGTTGATAGATGCGGCTGGGAAAGATACTCTAAAAAAAGCCCGCTGGGGTTAGCGGGCGGTTAAATTCGTGCAGCATCCCTATACTATTCTTGAGTGGTGTGGGGATGTATCTATTCAGCTCACAAGTTCTTAGTGATCTTATTCAATGGTTGAGTGCGATCGCATCGCTTCTCAAGGGGCTTGCGTGCGATCGACTTCACTCATTCCTTGACTGAGAGAGACACGGTACTCTCCGTGTCCCCCGCAAAAAAACAATCGATCGCTCCCTCGCTCGATCTCTGTTCGGTGCTGAGCGTTAGCCAAACCAATGAGAAGGAGCGAAGCATGATTCTACTTCTTCCGTTGTAGAGCGGCTAATACACTCTGATTTTTGTTGAATCAGATACGCAATTTCTTGACGAATCAGTGTTTTCAGGACTATTTGCTGCTCTTGTGAAAGTGATAGAGCGAGTGGCTTACTCGCTCTCCCTTGACTGGGTTCACTCTCCATTGACTCCATAGGTAACTGACTCATCACATTAGCCAGTAATGTTCGTCGTAAGTGAGGCTGAGCAAAGATTTTTTTATAGGGATGCTCTGGATAACTTTCTAGCAATTCATCTATCGCTTCGGACACCGCTGGTTCTAGTTCATGGCCTAATTGTTCACTCATTTCGATCGCTCCTTCCTTCAGAAGGGTACTGTTGGTAAATCAGAACTTTAATCCATATCTAAAAAATTCGACGATAAATCTCAAGCTAACTCAAGACTTATCGTTAATCGCACCCATAAAATGTCCGATTTTTCTCACCCTCCAATCCTGTATTAAGCCTATTGCTCTTTAACCAATTTGAGTATTTGTTTATAATTGTTAAGAGTTGGCTTTACTTAACCGGTCAATTTAATTATCCGTGAACTGTCAAGCTATCTCTTCAATAATTAACAAAGTTTCAAACTAGAGAAAATCGAAGATAAGGTTGAGCGGTGAAGTCTTAAAGCCAGAGAATCGATGGATGATAGACCACGGCTCAGATCTTGCACAACTTTCAACAATCTTGCCTATGTAGGGTGGGCATTGCCGACCAAGGATAGAATCAAGTTTTCAAGTTCTATTCGGTAATGCCCACCCTACGATGATTGAGAATCGCTATTGGTAACACTACCCTCTGCCCGATCGCGAAAAAATTTGCTAGATATGTACTTTCCAACCCATGTAGGAGCGATCGCAAAGCAGGTGCATGAATTGATGTAATGACCGGATTCCTAAGCGCTAGCAACAATCCATGGTAAAGACTCAGAAATCTAGCAAGCAGCCTACTCGATTCAGCATCTACAAAATTGCTAGGTACTTACGCCGAAAAGCGTCTTACCTCAATCCTCGTCGCCGTCTGCCCAGTCAACTCGGGCTCGGGATTGCCATCCTAGCTCTTTTCTTATCGACCTTAACCAGTCTGAGCATTGGTTATAACACCAGCGTCCAGCTCGAGTCGGAGAGGGGACAATCGCTAGCAGAACTAGCGCATAATCTGACAGTCCTGCTAGATCGAGGTATGTTCGAGCGTTACCGCGAGATTCAGATTGTTACAGCACTCGAAACGATCCAAAACCCCAACGTACCCACCTCTGAAAAGCGATCGCTCCTAGAAAAGTTACAAAGTACCTATCCTGACTATGCTTGGATTGGGTTAACCAACCCTCAAGGTCGGGTGATTGCCAGCACAAAGCGCATCCTGGAAGGTCAAGATGTCTCGTCTCGACCGTGGTTTAAAGGAGCGCAGACACGCTCCTTTGTCGGTGATGTT
>DATNPC010000803.1:0-7454 GCA_036703375.1 Allocoleopsis sp. | reverse complement strand
TGGGCAACATTGCTAACCTGTTCGGCAAGCCTTTATTCGAGGGGCAAGACTGGGAAGCGTGCGGGGAAATCTGCCAGATTGAGCGAGAGATCATCGATCGATCTGGCCGACGGCACACCTTACTGATTGGCGTGAAGCAGGTTTCGATTCAGGACGGTACGGTACTGTATAGTTGTCGCGATATCACCGAACACAAGCAAGTCGAAGCCGCCTTGCGGCAGCAAATTCAACGAGAGCGATTAATTGGGGCGACGCTGGGGCGAATTCATGAGTCCTTGAATTTGAGAGAGATTCTGAACACGACGGTTGATGAAGTCCGACAATTTTTAGAATGCGATCGCGTCATTATCTTTCGTCTCCATCCGGATGGCAGTGGGATTGTCGTGGTTGAATCGGTAGACTCCCCTTGGATACCCATTTCTGGCACAGTCATTAACGATCGCTACTTTGCCGAAGCATATATCCAGCTTTACCAACAGGGACGAGTCCAAGCCGTAGAAGATATCTATGCCGCTGGTTTGACGCCATGCCACATCGATCTATTAGCTCAGTTTCAGGTAAGAGCTAACTTAGTCGTACCGATCGTGTATGAAGAGAAGTTGTGGGGGTTGCTCGTCGCCCAGCAATGCGGGGAAACGCGACAGTGGCAGCCGTTGGAAATCGATTTACTCAAGAGTCTAGCTACCCAAACCGCGATCGCAATTCAAAAATCGGAACTTTATCACCAAGCACAAACCGAAATCGTTCAACGCCAGCAGACCGAAGCTGCCCTACAACAACGGTATCAGAGAGAGCGACTGGTGGGAGCGATTACCCATCGCATTCGTCAATCATTGAACCTAGAGGAAATTCTCAAAGCCACCGTTGCTGAAGTGCGACAAGCGCTGCAAACGGATCGAGCGATCGTTTTCCGCTTCGAGCCTGACTGGAGTGGCAAGGTACTCGTAGAATCGGTTGATGAGTGCTGGCCTTCGATTCTCGGACAAAACTTGTATGACCCTTGTTTTGAAGAATCTTGCATCTTGCCTTACAAACAAGGTCGGATTAATGCCATTGAGGATATTTATACCGCAAATCTGCATCCGTGTCACCTCGAATTACTCGCTCAATTGCAGGTGAGATCGAACTTGGTAGTACCCATTATTAAAGGAGAACAGTTGTGGGGATTGTTGATTGCACAACACTGCGCCCAGGCTCGAAAATGGCAGGAGTTTGAGATCGATCTGCTTAAGAGCTTAGCCTCTCAAGTTGCGATCGCAATTCAACAAAGTCAACTTTACGAACAAGCCCAGTACCATTTTTTACGAGAGCAGGCCCTCAATCAGGTGACTCAAGCTATTCGTCGCTCTCTAGACTTACAAACTATTTTTGATACCGCCACCCATGAGATAGAAAAACTCCTGAAACCCGACTGCGTGCAAATCGTGCAATATCATCTCAGAGAGAAATTGTGGGTGAGCGTAGCACACTCAGGTAAAGATGTAGAATCACCCATTGGTTTGGGTTGGGAAATTCCCAATGAAACGAATGAAATTGCCGAGCGGCTCAAGCGATTAGAAGTTGTTCGGATTGATGATACTAGAAGTCTGGAAAACAAAATTGACTCCAACTTAGTTCAGTCTGTTCCAGGGGCTTGGTTATTAGTACCCTTACATATTGGGGAAAACGTGTGGGGGGCGCTGGGATTACAAATGAATTCCGGCCCCTACCATTGGCAAGATTCTGAGGTGGAATTAATTTGTGAGGTAGCCGACCAATTAGCGATCGCTCTCCAACAAGCCGAACTCTACAAGCAAAGCCGAATCGCGGCTGCAACCGCTCGAACCAAAGCAGAAGAGCTCAAACAAGCTTTAGAAAAACTCCAAAAAACGCAAACCCAGCTCGTGCAGAGTGAAAAAATGTCTAGCTTGGGACAGCTAGTGGCTGGGGTAGCTCATGAAATTAATAATCCAATTAACTTTATCTATGGAAATCTCACCCATGCGAGTAACTACATCCAGGACTTATTAGACTTAATCCAGTTATATCAACAGCAATATCGCCATCCTACCCCAGATATTCAAACCACCATCGAACGTATCGAGTTTGATTTTTTGATCGAAGACTTGCCCAAACTGCTGGAATCCATGAGGGTAGGAACGGAACGAATTTGTGAGATTGTGCGGAGTTTGCGAATCTTCTCTCGCTTTGCGGAAGCTGAAATCAAAGCTGTTGATATCCACGAAGGACTCGATAGCACGCTTGTGATTTTGCAAAATCGACTGAAGGTACAAGGAAATCAGCCAGGGATTCAGGTGATTAAAGAGTACGGAGACTTACCAAAGGTTGAGTGCTACGCCGGACAGCTCAATCAGGTGTTTATGAATTTATTCACGAATGCCATTGATGCGCTCGACGAGCACAACCGAACGCGGAGTCCTGAAGATATCAAGGCTCATCCTAGCTTGATTCTCGTGCGAACGGAACTCCTTAACAACTCTCAGGTCGTGATTCGGATTGCCGATAATGGTCCAGGCATGACACAGCAAGTTCAGCAGCAAATGTTCGACCCTTTTTTTACTACGAAACCTGTCGGTGTCGGTACGGGTTTGGGGTTAGCCATTAGCTATCAAATTGTGGTGGAAAAACATCGAGGTCAACTACACTGCGTGAGCAAATTGGGAAAAGGAACAGAGTTCGTGATTCAGATTCCCCTACAGCAAGCGGCTAGAATATAGCGTTTCTCTGTTTAGTGATGTACAAAGTAGTTGGCTAAGGCAGAAGGCAGAGGGCAAATGGCACAAGTGTAATGTACTCTACTGATTTGAGAAACGCTATGTCAGTTTCCTCAACCGAATTATCCGTTGCAGCAGGGAGGTTGGAGTGGCAAGACGGTGCTTTACAAAGGCTCAAAAACTCTTAATTCTCAAACGCGCAGGCTACAAGTGCCAACTGTGCAGCACACTCTTGACAGCAGATAATTTCGAGGCGGACCACAAAATTCCCTTTGCCAAGGGAGGAGCAACTGAAGTCTGGAACGCGCTAGCTCTGTGTGCCAGTTGCAACAGACGCAAATCCGACCAATGTATTGACTTAGACTGAAGGTATAACCGCAATGGGTGTGGTCTGTTCAGAGCGATGTCGATGAAGCTGAAGCAGCATCTCTGGGTTTATTGGGCGATTTTTGCGATCGCTTTTGCCTCCTGTTCGGCCCAAACGACCTCACAACGGCAACAATCTCAGATAAAGCCTGAAAGCTCACTCAAAGCCGTCACGCTAGATAAGACAAAAGTGGTGATGGGACAAACTGTATACGTCCCTGTTTACTCACATATTTATTACTACAGTAGTCAGAATCATGTGATGAATTTGTCAGCCACGCTCAGTATCCGAAATACGGATTTGGCAAATTCGATTATCATCACTTCCGTGCGTTACTACGATACCGATGGGCAATTGATTAGGCAGGATATTAAGAGCCCAGTAGAACTCAAGCCACTGGCTTCTACAGATTTCTTCATTGCAGCCCATGATACCAGTGGAGGGTCAGGTGCAAATTTTATTGTGGAGTGGGTGGCACAAAAAACGGTTTATGAGCCTGTCATTGAAGCCGTCATGATTAGCACCTCCTCAAATCAGGGCATTTCGTTTATCAGTCCCGCTAAAGTTCTCAAGCAGCACGGTGTGCAGAAGTGATGTTATGCCGTTTTCATTTAAAGTTGCAACAAATCGGATGACGGGGAGACGGGGAGACGGGGAGAAAGATGTGTAGCAAGGATTTAGAAAATTGGTATTAGAAGCTTGTATTAATACATTTGTTCTAATATTTAGGAGTAAAATCTTGAATTAAGGTCAGATGCGATCGCGTAGAGGCACGGTCAACCCACACAAATCTGGCTTAAACAGAACATTCGTTCTAATTTAACACTGTCAAGCTATTGATAATGTCAGATTCTGACCACTACTTCCTCAGATACCACTCGCTTGTCCTGAACCGTATTCTGCAAGGACAGACGGAACTCTATCCCCATCAGCAAGCAGCGCTGTTAGCTATTTATCAGAAAGCTTGTCGAGGCGAGATGGATGCTCACGGGCGAGAGGCAGCATTGATTTTGGCGGGAGTTGGTACGGGGAAAACGTTAATTCAAGCAGTTACTCCCTTTATCCTCGCACCCTGGATGAAGGGAAAAACGGCGTTGTTTTTATCAGATAATTGCACGCTCCGCGCCCGTTTCTTGAAAGATTTTCCCACCGACTACAAGCACCGTCCGCTCTACAACGAATGGCTGCTTTATCGCCTTAAGATTTTACCCCCAGGAGTGCCGCCGCCGAAGATTGTTGAGTTAGACGCCAGCGATTTCAACAGCTACGCCTATTGCTTGCACGATGCCGATATGCTCGTTAGCAATCGGCAGTTTTTGGTTAATCTGGTGAGTCGAGGGGATATTGAACCGAGTTCGATTGGCGTCATCATCACGGATGAAGCACATTTCTCGGCGGCGAGTAGTTATCGCACGATTTGCAATTATTTCGATAAGGCGCTGCTTGCCTATTTCACCGGCTCAAAGTTCCGTTCCGACTCTCAACCTTTGCCTCACGTTCGCTATACCCAAGTCGAAGAGGAGGATGCATTGGGGCGAAGCGTGCTGAAATATGCACCCGTTGCTGATTACGAGTTTACCCTTCAGGATGCGTGGAAACTCGACCCCCCTCCGATTAAGAAGCTGATGTACAAAGAAGCGACTTCTGCGGCGTTCTTGATTGAAGAAGATGGCGAAGAAGTTGAATATAACTTTGAGGAATTTTTAAATAAAGCGGAGACAGATAAGCAGTGGTTTCGTCAGATTTTGTTTGCAGATTCCTTCTCGATGCCAGTGTTAGAAATGGCAGTGGAGATTTTAGTGAGGAAGCGCGAACACACTGGACAACCCCATGCCATGCTGGTTCGAGCGCTCAATATTCCTCATACTCATCGAGTTGCCACATTATTAGAAGAGAATTTCCCGATTTTGAAGGGAAGAGTTGGCGTTATCCATTCTGACCATGACTCTTACGACTTGGCAGGGCGTCCCAGTTCAATTTTGTCCCGATTTTACAACGGTGAGTACTGGGCGATCGTGCATTGCGGGTTAGTGGGCGTGGGGTTCGATCATAAATGGATTTCGGTTTCCTGCTGCTTGTGCATTCTCAAAAGCATGTCTCCTGCGGAACAGGAATGGGGGAGAGCATTGCGGCGAGTGCCAGGGGAGTCACCGGGTTACTTTCCTCGGTTAACTCATCCCAATTGGGGCGTTGTCGTGACGCATTCCGCTTTAGGACTTCGGGAGTTATTTGAGAAGTTTCAGCAAGGCGTAACTTCAGATGTAATTCGAGAAGAAGTTGTGCGGGAACGGGTGCGTCCTCTCCTGACAACGGAGTACGAAGCAGGCGAAACCATTCTCCACTTAAGCGATACCTCAACGGTTCATCCGGGAGATGTGTTGCAGTTGCGCGTGCCAGTGGTGGTTAGGGAGGAGGTTTCACCGCAGTTCTCGTTAAAAGAAGAACTGCGCTCTACCGGAAGCTTGTCTGATGATGGGAAGAGTTTGCGAGTGGCAGAGTCAGGGGGGACTTATCGTGTGGATGAAGAGATAACCCCCCTAGCCCCCCTTGCTAAGGGGGGAACAGAAGACTCCCCTCTCCTTGCAGGAGAGGCGCAGGGGGAGAGGTCAACTCCATTACCTTGGCAGCAGCAAGTGGATGCGATTAGTCAAAAGTTGACTCAAATTAGAAGCATCAGAACTTATCAAATTCAGGTGGAAGCCGTTCTTGATGATGGAACCGTGCAGATTACGCCTGCTTGGTGTGATTTTCCTAAGGGTGTAGGGGTGGATGTTAGTAAATCCAGAGAACCTAGAGAGATAAAACCTGCTCATTTTCTCTCCCACATTGGGTTAGATTGGCAGGTTTTAGTCGGGGAGGAACTTATGTCTTACCGAGACTATTCCCGGCGAGTGGTACTGCAAAAACGCGGGTTTGATTTGGACAACGAGGGTGAAATTGTTGTTGCAGGTGTGCGGCTCAAGGACACAATGCCCCAAGCGGCGTATGAGCTATTTCTCAAGGGGTTAGAGGCGGAGTTAGCGTCCGAAGTGGTGGAAGTTCCTCACCCGGATACAGTTGCTCGTCCTGACAAAGCGAAGATGGACACTCAATCTCGCTATGGAGCACAGGTACGGAGTTTCATCAACGATTTGTTTAAAACGAAGAAGCTGATTCCGGATGGGACGAATGGTTGTTCGTTGGTAGAACGTCCAACTAAGTTGCTGATTGAGGCAATAGAGCGAGTGAAAGCTAGGGGTGAGGAGCCGGATTTTAAGAATAATTCGGCATTGATTCATTCGGCAGTTTTTGGGTTTATTAAGGAGAAAACAGGGAGAAGCTGGTCGGAGCATAGTTCAGAGCAACAGTACCAAGAAGCGATAAAACTTGCTCGTCAGTTTCTGTTGCGACTTACAGAACAATTACAATGGCGGCGGTGATCGGTCGTTCCTATACTTTCCTTTGTGCTGCCTCAAATAGCGACAGTTCATTTAATTTTCAATTAAATGAACTACAGAAAAATTTGTCCCTTCAGGTGGCTGATGACTTCATACTGAACACCTAAAAAAACAGATAGGATTTTATGCATACCTTCAAGCTTATGTCAATGCGTAAGACCTAAATTTGTGCCTGATGGTTTAGATTGAAGCGATCGCACCGCTTCGCTAATATCAAATCCGGTTGAATACCCATAATTAAGTGGCTACTTCCGGTCACCAGAATCTACCTAGCATCCACCAGGGCCACCATAGTGAAAACGGGAACTCTGGAAGCTTCTCAGATTGTAATAAGAGGGTTGAGTTACATAGGAAAAAGTGTTGGCAGGTTCGGATGTAGTAGGTGATAAAAGAATACGCATATTGCTGAAAACTGCTGAACCTATAGCTGTACCAAATTTTCCGTTACCCATATCTGTGCAGGTTTGTGATTGGGATGAAGCCACTTCTCCAAACCACTGGATTAACCCAGCTTGAGTAAAGTTGTTACTCCATGCAGAACCAGGAAAGTATCCTATCCATTCATTTTGATACCACACCCACCAATTGCCGTTGCTGTATTTGATAGCAGCTTGTTGTGGTGAGCTTGTTACAGCAACTTTCATTCCTGGATAACGGGTTGTGGAGAACTGAACAAATCCGCAACCGTTGTAGCAAGTGCCTTGACCATCAACCCAGTGATATACAAACAGATGCGGCGAGCTGTCGCCTTTGTTCACGCTTTTATCAACTGTCCATCCCACTTCAACAATCTGTTGATTGTCGGCAGATTCGACAGCGATTTCGCTGAGGCTATGGTAATCAGATGAGGCTAAATACGGTTGATGTTGGCTTAAAGATGCAAACCCACCAATTGCTATTTTGAATTCTCCTGCACCCGCATAAGTATAAATAACG
>DATNPC010000802.1:0-21827 GCA_036703375.1 Allocoleopsis sp. | reverse complement strand
GTTGGATACTCCTTCGCCAGTGGTTACCGCTCTATCGAGGCTTGTCTTTGGGAAGAGGGTGTAGGGATGAGAAGTCTTGGTACCCTCGGCGGTAACAATAGCTCGGCTGAAGATATCAATAACCTCGGTCAGATCGTGGGCGCATCTTCAACCGCTGCCAATGTTCTAGACACTCACGCCATTCTTTGGGAAGAGGGAGTCATGACTGACCTAAATAGCCTAATTCCTCTGGATTCCGGGTGGCTGCTTAGTGATGCACGAGGCATTAATAATACTGGACAGATTGTAGGATACGGCTCTATTAATAGCGAATTCCATGCTTTTCTATTGACACCTGTTTCTGAAACGAGGTCTATCCCTGAATCAACGCCAGTCTGGGATTTATTAGCATTTGGTGCTTTTGGTGTCGGTTCAAGGCTATGGCGCAAACAGAAACAGTGACAATCTTTTAATCGACATCTCAACCTTCATTACTCGCAACAACATCAGGAATACTCGAACAAGAATTAGCGATTCTCTCTAGTAGCAGCAGCAAGTAAAGTTCTTTGCGCTGGTGGGAAGACAGCTTTTCTCCGTTTCAGGATGAAAGCTAGCTTGCACCATATCACTCAACTATGGGTTCTGGTTGATTGTGATACGAACGAGGTTGCTCTCTCCTCCAAGAGCGATCGCTTTGCTGATTGCTGACTAAAGTTAACACTAGACACAAACAGAGTAAAGGTAAGGCTAGGGCAAAAATAATTCCTATCCAGGTACGGAGTCTCATCGGTTGTTCTAGGAAAAGGAAGAAACTTACTATTTCTCTATTCGAGCGGAACAACCCGGAACGTTTAGAGTTCGCAGTCCTAACGCTACTTAAGACAACAATTGACTCCAATCGCTGAAGTGCTTGCTTGCACTCAAAGATCGCGGAGGACTTTCCTATGTCGCTTCAACTGACGAGTTAGGGGCTTGGGTACCTCGACAAGCTGTTCATCCCACTGTTGCTCTGCGATATTTGCCATGACGCTGAGAATGTCGAGCCAGCCAATGTTCTGCTGTTCTAAGTTCGCGATTGCCCCTCTCCATCTCTCTTTAATCTGGTGAGATTGAGGTAAAGGCGTAGTCTCGATAAAATCAATATGGGCTTCGTTGAAGTTGGGTATTTCGTCAGTAATTAGTGTAGAGTTCATCGTTCTGCCCCGATCGCCTATTGTGGATGTCATTGTTTATTAGTTCAAGTACTTGACTGAATTACCACCATCTAACGGGTGATTGTTACTCGACTGTATAGGTTCCTGAGCCAATCGATATGCATCCGGATAATGAGTCAACAACTTAAATCCCTGTTCAACAGGTCTAAAAAGGGCAAGTTAGAGAGAAAATCAGCGATCAGTTCTTGCTGGTAAGATGCCGATCGGCATCCATTCGGTATTCATTTCATCGGCTAGCCATGCAGATTACTCAGTGTCTCCACACAGCAATTCTCGTTTCCAATTTAGAAAAGGCAGAGCATTTTTATGGCAAAATTTTGGGATTATCCAAAGTCGAGCGATCGCTTAAATATCCTGGTGCTTGGTATCAAGTCGGCGAGTATCAAATCCACTTAATTGTAGACTCATCAATCCAGCCAACGCTGCACAATCCCGAAAAATGGGGTCGGAACCCACACGTTGCCCTATCGGTTACCAACTTAGAAGTTGCCAAAACTCAACTGCTAGAGCAAGGCTGTGAACTGCAAATGAGTGCCTCTGGACGAGCCGCCCTGTTTACTCAAGACCCAGATGGTAACATGATCGAACTGAGTCAGGTGTAGGGTATTACCTCTGACGCCTCTCCTTTTGACCGATCGCGTTTTCATGAAAGTCTTTGCTTACCTCTATAGTGACCCTCTGTTAGACCCCTCACCTGATTCAGTGAATTGGGGTGTAGAGGTGGAGCGAGTTTATCAAGACTTAGGAGAGCGGACTCAGTGGCAACAGTTGTTGAGCGATTGCGAAACCGAACCAACCGTTTGCCTGTTCGTTCGTCGCTTGGAAGAATTGGGAGACTCGGTAGAAGAAATTAGCGATCGCTTAACTCAATTAGAAACCCTCAACGTTGACATCGTTACGATCGCTCAATCCTATAGTTCGTCACAACTGAGCGCTACTAACGCAACAGAACTTCGGGCAACTTTATTCCAACTCCTAGGGGAAATCCAAAAATACCAGCGCAGCCGCCGTCTTCGCCAGGGACACGCTCGAAATCGCCTCAAAGCTCTACCCCCACCGGGTAAAGCTCCCTACGGTTATCGACGCGGCAAAGACCGTTACATTCTCGATCGCAGTACGGCACCTGTGGTCAAGGATTTTTTTGAACAGTTTCTGCTTTATGGCTCCTTGCGGGGAGCGGTGAGGTATCTAGAGAAAAAGTACAATAAGAAAATTTCAGTGTCTACGGGGCGTCGCTGGCTCACCAACCCCATCTACCGAGGTGACCTTGCCTACCAAAACGGAGAAGTGCTCTCCGATACTCATAGCCCGATTCTCAACCGAGAAGAAGCCGCACAGATTGACCGCCTGCTGCGTCGCAATCGACGGCTACCGCCCCGCACGGCCAGTGCCCCTCGCTCTTTAGCGGGTTTAGCGATCTGTGGCGAGTGTCAGTCAAACATGACGGTTACTAGCGTGACCAGACCTCGGAAAGACAAGGAGTATCTCTACCTACGCCCGATCGCTTGTCCGAAGCGTCCGAAGTGTCGAGCGATCGCTTATGAAACCGTTTTAGAGCGGACAATCCAAAGCATCTGCCAAGAACTCCCTCGTGCCGTCGCGAGCATGAGCGGTCCTAATCTAGATGGTGTCAAGCAATCCTTTGCCAGTCAAATTGCCAATAAGCAAGACATCTTGGCACAACTACCCACTCTAACCGCGAGTGGCGTGCTGGATGCCCAAACGGCTGACTTACGCGCCTACAAACTGCGGACTGAAATCTCCCAACTCCAGGCACGGCTTGACGCCTTACCGCCAGTCAACTTACAAGCGATCGCGCAAGCAGTTTCCATTCCCCAATTTTGGAGCGATCTATCCGAAGCAGAGCGCCGGTTCTACTTTCGAGAATTTATTCGACAGATTCGGATAATACGCCAAGACAGGGACTGGCAACTCGCATTAATGTTTATTTTTTAACCCGTTTGGGTGGCAATTCCCTTGAAGTCAGGGATAATTCAACAGAACCAGGTGTAACTATCTCCGTCAAATCAGCGTACTCCCGTCCAGCCAATCGTGCTAACGGCGAGACGCGTATCCATTATTGCGATAAGGAACCGAAGTGAGGAGTCGAGACCTGGGATATTATATGCATGCGAGTGACTTCCTGAAGCTTTATGCCGCAGGAGAGCGTAGTTTTGAAGGTATTGCTCTGCGGGGAGCCTATCTGACTGAAGCAATTTTGAACGGAGCCGATCTCAGACAAGCCGACTTGAGTGGAGCAAATCTGAGTGGAGCGAGTCTCAAGGGAGCCAATCTGAGCGAGGTGAATCTGAGTGAGGCGAACCTAAGCGTAGCCAATCTAACAGGTGCTAACTTGAATGATGCGAATTTACAGCAAACCGATCTCAAGAAAGCTAGCCTGATTGAAGTCAGCTTAAAACGAGCTAATTTAGTCGGGGCACAACTGAGAGAAGCGAACTTAGTATTTGCTAATCTCTCTCTGGCTAATCTCTATCAGGCCGATTTACATGGAGCTACACTGTTTCAAGCGATTTTACATCGGGCAATTTTGCGAGATGCCGATTTAATAGGGGCAATGCTTCAGGAAGCCGATATGAGGGGCGCGGATCTGGGTCGAGCCTGCTTGATTCGCGCTGACATCTCTAAGGCAATTTTAATCGCGGCAGATTTGGAAGGCGCAACAGTGTTGGGAGCTAACCTCCAAGGCGCGATTCTCACCGGAGCGATGATGCCTGACGGAACAATGCACGATTAGGATTGAGAGGTTGCAGGTTAATAGGTTGACTGTTTTTCGCACTACTCAACCTTTAACCTTCCAACCGTCAACGTTTAAGTAGCAGGTAGTATAGTTCTCCCGTGTCGTTAATTCGTCCGGCTCGCTCGCCTGCTTGAGCGCCCGTTCCCATAAAAATATCAACGCGGCCTGGACCTTGAATCGCACTGCCAGTATCCTGATCCAGCACATAGCGATTCACCATCCGGGATTCTAGCTGATTGGTCGCGTTGGGATAGGGAATGCGGGTTTTAATCAGTGCCAAGGCACCCGGTGGCATGATGGATTTATCCGTAGCGATCGATCGCTCGGCGGTTACAGGTACGCCAAGGCTCCCCGTAGCTGGTGCACCGTGGGTTTCCTTGAAGAAAACGAACCCTTGGTTTCGGGGTAAATAGCGATCGAGTTCGTCCCGATGAGTGCGGAAGTAATCGATCAGAACGGGTAACGTGAGTCCCTCCAACGGTAATTTACCGTCCTTAACCAGTTCTCGCCCCACGCTGCTGTAGGGACGATCCGTCTTACCCGCATAGCCAACGGTCATGACTTTGCCGTTGGGCAACCGGAGTCGCGCAGAACCTTGGACTTGAACGAGAAAAGCCTCTAAGCGATCGCGCAACCAGACCAATTCTTGCCCGCGCAAGGGGCTATTTTTTCCTAGCCCATCTTCTCCTTCCAACTCAGCACGGGTAGGATGAGGGGTTTTCCACTGCTCGAAGCCAGCTGGGAGTCGATAGAGGGGATAGCGATACTCGGCGCTGGGCGTCCGACTAGCGGCATACACTGGCTCGAAGTAGCCAGTAAACAAAACCGTGCCTTGGTTGTCCTTGCCGACAGATTTGTAAAAGACAAATTCGCGATTGACAGCCGCTTGTAGGTCGGCAGGCGAACGGGACGAGACAACCAACTGGCGGAAACGGACAAGCGAACGACGGATGCGATCGCGAGTTATCCCTGACACTGGATACTCTCGGTAGGCTTGAGCTGCCTTGGACGAGGCAAGATAACGTAAGCTGTTGTCAATAGATTTTAGCAGTGCCTGCTTATCTCCGGGCTGACCGGGACGCCCCCATAGTTGCTCGTCAAAACCCAGTGACTCTTGAGTGACTTGACTCGTCTGGGGATCGATCGGTTGCAGCGGTACATCGGCAAGAACCCAACCGCCATGCGATAAAAGCGCTATCCCTAGGCTTAGGGATAGCCAAGTGAATCTCTTTTTCATAGTTACGAAACACGTCAATCGATCGCTAGCGCAGCGTCGCAGAAATAACTATCCAGTTGAAAAAGGTTAAAAACCTGACTGTATAAACTCTCTTACCTTGGAGCCTCCTGCCTTCTATCTTCTGCCTTCTTGCACTAGTGCATTGTCTTAGCAGTTTTTCTGCCCCGCTGCACTAAAATCGTTCGACGCTACCGGCGAAGACGGGTTCCACTCGAATCGCCGTGACGCTGGAAGGGCGAATCACCATATATTCACCCTGGATATTTTTAATCGGTACGCTGATGAAGTCGTTAGATGTCGCTTTTGGCATCAGTTCACCGCTGTACCACTTCTGGAACTCTTGAATCGTCGCAAAACGGACTTCTTCTCGATGACCGCTTGACAAAAGGATATACACGGCGTACTCGTCTGGAGTTCTTGGCATGGAAAATGATCTTGAGTCCAACCCAACCATTATCAGCGACCAGGAGCAGAAGATCGCGTCTTCTATCGCATCTCTCACCTAAAAATATTGAGGCGATCGGGGGATATGCTCATAGAAGCCTAATGAGGAAGCCAATGCTGCATTCAAGCCCAATTAAATAGCTAAATTAAACCGTTGTAGCAACGCTTCTAGGACTGACGGCAAAGTCCGACGCAGGTCATCTGGTTTTTGAAACAGTAGCTGCTGGTAGTTCGGCAGGTCAAACGGGAACTGTCCCGGTAAATCGTTTCGCTCCATCTTCACCAACAAGAGTTGCTCGGTGCGCTTGGCTGTTAAAGCATAGCCAATTTCTACACAGACATTCGGGCTGGGGATCGATATCGATGTCTTTTCTCCTTCAATGCGAGCCACTGGTGTCCCATCAGCAATAAAGAGCAAGCTTTTGCGGATTTTTCGCATTTGGGTGCTGTTGAGTCGCATGGGTTCACCAGCAGGGCGTCGGGATTCTTCTAATGTCAACGGTAAACGCGATCGCTGGTTGAAGGTTGTCAGCGTATCAGATAGGGCATTCCGCAGAGCGTCACTGGAGGCATTGTATTCGCTTTGATGGCTCAAAAAGATGATTGGCTCCAGTTGTGCCATGACTTCCTGCTTCGTGAAGTAAATCTCATGAGAGATTAAGTCAATGTTGGAAATGGCATAACCACCGCTGCCTTCAATGTAAAACTCAACTGTTTCTCCTTCTAGGTAGCGCTCAAACCAAACTGAGTTTTTGACATCTTGGCTATCGTCTAAAAAGTCAGCTCTCAAACCTGACTTGAGCAAGCTATTTTTGCTCAGACGCAAGTCGTGGGAGCGTTTCTCCAGTTCTTTAATCGGTTCATATTGCTGGAGGTACCAAGCTTTTAGAGCAATGATCGCCATGACATCAATAGGAGGCACGGTTTCCCGACGCCCAAATCTAAAATTCCTCAGATTGGAATTTTAGCAGTAAGCGGAGATGTCTTCACCACACTCGTCGGCCAGATAGCATAGCGCGCGGAAACGCAACGCTACGACTTCTTCATACAGCGGATTGAGCTTACACATCGGCGGAATGTGAAATAGAGTCCAACCAAAGAGTTTGACATCGCGTTCAAACGGACACTGCGCTGGGATCGCCTTACAGAGCCAGTGCGCTAGTTCAGGGGTATTAACGTTAAGGTTGTTCAGCCACTGACGTGCTGGTTGCAGCGGGTCAAAGGTCGTTTGGGTTTTGCTCTGTGGCGTGGGGGTGGTGTTCTTAGAGGATGTTTTCCCTGGGTGTCCCCCAATCCAAGTAGTAAGAGCTAAGTTCTGTACGGTATACTCGTATACATTCATAATTCCGTTCCTGTGTTCGGAAAAAGCGAACTTGGATTTCCTGTAATTTACCTACAACGGCTCGGCGAACTATACCGGAAGAATTCCGGTACCCTTTTGGGTGAAATCGCGTCTCAGCTTATAGGTAGTTTTCAATTACCTATAAGTTTGCCGAGAAAAGCCAAACTTGATTGTTATTACAGGTGTCCTGGTTCAGTTGGCGCTTGACCCCCTGCCAAGCTGTCAGGGGTCACTATAGCTGCCTAAAGCGCAGCTGATCTTAAAACAGGATTGTTACGGTGCAGTCAGTCAAAAAAAGCGATTTTGGCAAGTAAAAAGAAAGTCTAATCGATGAGGGCAAGTATAAATCAGGAGAGGGGTCTATCAAAATTTTTCAAGTCAAACAGCTATTTGCTGTTATGTTGCCTGAAACCTTAGGTCTCGCGCTTCGACAATTTTACTGAACTTTTGTGAAGTTCGAGCGAGGATCTCAGTAACATCACTTAACAGGATAACCGATCGCTAACGAAAACAGCATAACTAAAAAGACTGACTTTGGCACTGGGTGTTTCCCAGTTTTTGGTAGTCAGTCTTTCTAGAGTTCTAGGTTTTAGTTTGGAGAGTAGCAAGCTGATGAGAACGTCAATTGCTTAGTCAGCACTCCGCTATTCAGCGTTGAACCCTCAAGGGCATCGGATATCACTGAGAAGATTGCTCAGTTATGAAGCGACTCTAGTCGTTGAACGACGGCGTCTGCCTGTGACTCTGACAGGCGGTTCCTCTGGGCTTTGCAGTAAGAAGACGACCAAGGGACTGCTCTGGAGTTCGCGTCGAGCTAAACGCTGAAGGTCGCCCTCAATTTGCACGCGTAAACCGGCCCAGTCGATATCGAACTCGTTACCGTCAAAAGACTTGCTAAAATCTGTCCAGCGATCGCTTAATGTTCGTTCGATTGACCGAACGATCAAACCTTCTAGGAGCGATTTCTCAACGGTCGATACCACCCCTCGCAGGTGGATTTCTGGCTTAGCAAGGAGTTTGCCTTCCCAGTCTACGGCGGTGGCTACCGTAATGACTCCCTCTTCAGCCAGTTGCTGACGTTCTTTGAGTACGCTGTCGTGAACAATACCACTACGATCGACGAGCTCCAGTCCGGAAGGAACTTTGTCGATGATGCCAATGCTGTTCTCAGTTAATTCCACGACATCGCCATTATTGACAATAACCATGTTTTCAGGAGGGATACCCATCGCATGCGCCATCTTGGCGTGCTGAACGAGCATTCGGTATTCTCCATGAACTGGCATGAAGAATTTGGGTTTAGTTAGGCTCAGCATCAGTTTCTGGTCTTCTTGAGCGCCATGACCCGAAACGTGGATGCCTTTGTCGCGACCGTAAATTACATTGGCTCCCTGTCGCATCAGCTTATCGATGGTATTGACGACAGCGATGGTATTACCGGGAATGGGATTAGCGGAGAACACCACCGTGTCACCCTGCCGAATTTTAATTTGTCGGTGGTCGCCATTGGAGATGCGGGTTAGTGCTGCCATTGGTTCGCCTTGAGAACCCGTTGTCAGGATGATTACCTTTTCTGGAGGTAGGTTCTGAACGGCATGCAAGGGTTCAAACAAGTTATCCGGGCATTTGATGTAACCGAGATTGCGAGCATGAGCAATCACGTTGAGCATCGAGCGGCCGACAATCGATACAACCCGGTTGTGTTTTTGCGCGAGCTGCAAGATCATATTGACCCGATGAACTGACGAAGCAAAGGTCGTCACGAGCAACCGTCCGGGTGCCTGGGCGAAGATGCGATCAAGATTGGGATAGACGGTGCGTTCGGACGGGGTATTTCCGGGGACTTCGGCGTTTGTCGAATCGCTCAACAGGCACAAAACACCTTTTTCACCGTGCTCTGCCAATCGTTGGAAATCAAAGAATTCGCCATCGACGGGGGTATGGTCAATTTTAAAGTCACCTGTATGGATGACTACACCAGCTGGAGTGTGCAGTGCAACCGTAAAGCTATCGGAAATGGAGTGGGTATTGCGAATAAATTCGACGAAAAAGGAAGAGCCAATACGCACCATATCACGCGGTCCCACCGTTTTGAGCACGGTGCGATCGGCGACGCCCGCTTCTTCGAGTTTGCCTTGCAGTAAGGCCATGGCGAGGCGAGGGCCATAAATGACGGGAACATCGAACTGCTTTAAGTGATAAGGGATGCCACCAATATGGTCTTCATGACCGTGGGTGACAATCATACCTTTAATTTTGTGACGATTTTCCCGCAAATAGGTCATATCAGGCAGAACGATGCTAACCCCATGCATTTCATCATTGGGAAAGGCAAGTCCTGCATCTAAGAGAACGATCTCATCGTTGTACTCAAAAACACAGGTATTCTTACCAATTTCGTGCAATCCTCCTAAGGGAATAATTTTTAGGGCAGATTGGGATTGTTGATTACTCATTTGCCTCCTTTGAGGTGCGTGGTGTTTATGAAATTTGTAAACAGACATAAAACTGGGTAGGTAGTTAGGGATGCATTGGCGAACCATGCATCGGACATGCTTTAAAACGTTGTTCGGACTCTTTTGTGTAGCGACGATGCTTTCGGCGTCACTATCCTGGAAAAGAGATGATGCCTAAACCTGGGCTTTCTTAATCTTGTCTACCCTTATCAATTGGTACTTTTTAGAGCACTAACTGTTTTGAAAATGCTTAGGACCGTGATTGTCAAACGTCATTCATAAGTAAAGACATAATGGGTTAGCATTGAGACTTTTAAAGTAGTAATAACCGCACTTATTTAAAGTAAAGACAGCTCTTTTAGAACTTCCTCTAACTCTTGTGTTAAATCCGCTGGCAGATCGCATAACGGTAGACGAGGAGAACCCACATCCCAACCTTGAAGTTTTAGTGCTGCTTTTAGAGGAATGGGGTTGGCAGTGCAAAACAGGACTTTAAATAACGGAAAAAGTTTCAGATGAATGTCTTGAGCTACAGTAACTTGACCGGATTGGAAGGATTGAATCATCTGTTGCAGCCGATCGCCAACGATATGACTGGCAACACTGACGACCCCAGCTGCTCCAATGGTCAGCATGGCTAGGGTAAATGAATCATCTCCCGAATAAAGGGCAAACTCAGGCGGCACCAGACGCCGAATCTGACTGGCTTGGTCGAAATCACCAGTTGCCTCTTTGAGCGCTACAATGTTTGGGATTTCGGCTAGACGAGCTACGGTTTCCGGCAGGAGATTTTGACCGGTACGGCTCGGAACATTGTAGAGCATCAACGGAATGTCAGGACAGGATTTTGCGATCGCCTGGAAATGTTGATGCAGTCCTGACTGCGGTGGTTTGTTGTAATAGGGAACGACCTGTAACGATCCATCTAATCCTAGTTTAGCGGCTTTTTGCGTCGCTGAGATGGCTTCTTGGGTAGAATTCGACCCCGTTCCTGCGATTACCTTCGCTTTACCCGATACGGCTTTCTGCACCACCTGGAACAACTGATACTCCTCATCCCAAGTGAGGGTAGGAGATTCGCCCGTCGTGCCGCAGACTACAATAGCATCGCTGCCATGGTCAGCTAAGTGGGCCGCTAACTGCTCTGCAACCTCGTAATTCACGCTACCGTCTTCTCGAAACGGCGTAAGCATCGCCGTCAGCACGCGTCCAAAATTCACCACCCTCTTTTCACTCCTCCTCAATCGTTAGTTATTGGTTGTTGGTTGCTGGTTGTTGGTTGTTGGTTCTCCAACAAATAACAAATCACAAACAACCAACAACTTAGAGAGAAACCGTTGCTACTGCTGGTTGTAACCACTGGCGTGCAACCAACAATTCCGCAATTTGGACTGCATTTAAGGCAGCACCCTTACGAATTTGATCGCCACTCAACCAAAGTTCCAGACCGCACGGGTGAGAAAGGTCTTGGCGAATCCGACCCACTAGAACTTCGTCACGACCCGAGGCATCAATCGGCATTGGGAAGTAATTAGCCTTCCAGTCTTCCACCAGTCGCACTCCAGGAGCGTTGGCTAACACGTCTCGTGCCTTTTCCACAGGAAACGGTTGTGCAAACTCTAGATTAATCGTTTCTGAGTGAGCGCGGAGTACAGGAACCCGTACACAGGTGGCACTAACTCGTAATTGAGGTTCGTTAAAGATTTTGCGAGTCTCGTTGAGCATCTTCATTTCTTCCTCACAGTACCCCTGTTCGTTCAGTGGCGTATTATGCGGGAAGAGATTAAAGGCTAAGGGGTAAGGGAAGCATTCTGTGGGAGGAGTTTGCCCCTGTAAGATCGCTAGGGCTTGGGCTTTAACTTCCTCCATTGCCCTCATTCCCGCCCCGCTAGCGGATTGATACGTAGCGGCAATAATGCGTTGGACGGGCTGTATTTGATGCAGCGGCCAAACTGCCACTGCCATCAAAATTGTTGTGCAGTTAGGATTGGCAATAATTCCTCGATGATTCGCTGCTGCCTCCGGATTGACCTCAGGAACGATGAGGGGGACTTGTGGGTCCATGCGGAAGGCGCTGGAGTTATCAATTACCACTGCACCCTTCTCTACGGCTTTGGCTGCCCACGCTTTCGAGGTCGAACCTCCAGCAGATGCCAAAACCAAATCCACATTTTCAAACGACTTTTCAGTTACCGCCTCAACTGGCAAACTTTCGCCCTGAAACGAGATGGTACGTCCTGCCGAACGAGATGAAGCCAAAAGCTTTAAGTCGGCAACTGGGAAGTTTCGGCTTTGCAGTAATTCCAGTAACTCCGTGCCTACCGCACCCGTTGCACCTAAGATGGCAACGCGAACTTGAGAAGACAAATGACTTTCCTCCACTTGATTTAGTTAACAGATATTTTCAACACTGATGCGATCGCTCCTCTAAAAGCCGTTAATTTTTTTTAAGCTTGCTAGATACCTTTTCTGTTGTGACTCTGGTTCGTCTAAATCGTCCTAGCCTCTAAAAAATGGCTCGAATTCCATAACTAGCATTACCTGTCTTAACACGCTTCTAGTCCGGTTTCTCACTCTGCCATCCGAGGGGTAGTCGAGAGCAAGTATGCTCCTATGTACTATCATCAGATACGGAAACCCTAGGGACTGACTAGAACGTCGTTTCCCATACCGCAAGGGAAGAACTGCTAGATGCTTATACTCAAACAGGTTGCAACTAGAATACCACGATAGTCGGCATTCACCTCTAAAGTCCAGCCCTACGTAAGGCATCTCAAGAATTAACTGTCCCTATATCATTGAAAAATCTAATTGTCAGCAACGAAAGCGTCCATGAAAGTTACTCAGGAACAGCTCCCCCAAAGTCAGATCGGTCTGGAAATTGAAATTCCTGCCGAAACGACCAAAAAAGCCTACGAACAAGTCGTGCAAAACCTCGCACGCACGGCAAACATTCCTGGGTTTCGCAAAGGCAAGGTACCTCGTCAAGTTTTGCTCCAGCGACTAGGAGCACAACGCATCAAAGAAGCGGCGCTGGAAGACTTGGTTCAAGATGGACTCAGGCAAGCGATCGAGCAAGAATCGATCGAGGCTCTGGGCAACTACAAACTCATCTCAACCTACGAGGAATTGCTCGGTCGGTTTGAGCCAGGAGTGCCACTGACCTTTTCGGCGTCTGTGGATGTTTCCCCCACCGTCAACTTAGGGGATTACAAAGGCTTGAGCGTGAAAGCCGAGGAAACGCAGCCCGAACAGGATGCGGTGGATAAGTTTCTTGAAGCCCGCCGTACCGAGCAAGCCACTCTGATTCCTGTAGAATCGCGTCCTGCTCAGATAGGAGATGTCGCCGTAGTCGATTACGCAGGGACGTTTACGGGTGAAGGCGAACAAGCAACAGAAATCCCAGGCGCTCAGGCGAGTGACTTTCAAATTGAGTTAGGGGAAGGACGGTTTCTAGAAGACATCGTTCAAGGAATTGTGGGAATGAATCCAGGGGAAACCAAGGAAGTCCCGGTGAAATTTCCTGAAGATTATCCGCGAGAAGATTTAGCTGGGCAGTCAGCGGTTTTTACAGTCACCCTCAAAGAACTCAAGGAAAAAGAGTTACCTGAGCTAGACGATGACTTTGCTCAAGAAATCAGCGAAAAGGAAACTCTAGCTGAGTTACGCCAATTTCTGGAAGACCAGTTTCGAGAAAAAGCAGAGCAAGAAACGAAAACGAGTAAGGAGAACGCCTTGTTAGAGGCTCTCCTCGACAAAGTGGAAGTCGATCTGCCTGAATCGATGATCGATCGCGAAGTCCAGACGATGTTGACACAAACAGCGATCCAGATGGAAAGCTATGGCATGGACATTCGCAAGCTGTTTAATTCAGACACCATACCCCAGTTTAAAGAGCGATCGCGCCCCGATGCGATTGTCCGCCTCAAACAATCCCTAGGCCTTCAGGAAGTGGCTAAGCGCGAATCTCTCATCGCTGCACCGGAGGAGATTGAGACAAAAGTCAAGGAAGTGATGGAGCAGCTATCCGGGCAAAACCCCGATCCCGAACGGGTGAGAGAAGTGGTTGAATCTGACTTGATCAAGGAAAAAGCGCTCCAATGGCTAGAAGAACATGCCACAGTTGAACTCGTTCCTAAAGGGACATTGACCAAAGAAGACGAAGCGGAAGAAGGCAGTTCCTCTGAAGAAGCGATCGCGCAAGACGCTCCAGAACCAGAGATTGACGCATCGTCTCAAACGATTGATGTAACCGCCGAGCCAGCTGAGTAGAAACGCATGAGGGATTAATCTACTCCTCAAGAAAGCGTATCTCACAACGCTGTTGAACGCCTAGGCGCAAGCAAGCCCCAAGGGTATTCTGCTTCGCGCCTTTTTTAGCCATTTTTATGGGGGTAAGAATCCTAGCTCCAACGCCTGAAACGTCAAACTGAGGCTTGCCGATTAAATCAATGATGAATAGCCATATTCATCATCCGGCAAACAAGTCATTGAGTAGTTAAGGCATAATGATCGATAGAAGAGAATAGTAGGTTTCATTTCTCCTTTTGTGCTGGGGCGAGACAGCACCATTATCCAAAACGATGTCTTGACTTTTGCTCTATGCTCCAATCTCAGTCCCCTGACTACAAAATCACCAGCTTGAGTTCCCCGGAGATCTACTCTGCAATCCCTAGCAGCATCATCCCGATGGTGGTAGAGCAGTCCGGCGTCGGGGAACGGGCTTTCGACATCTACTCCCGGCTTCTCAGAGATCGGATTATATTCATGGGAACGCCTGTAGATGATAATGTGGCTGACTCAATTGTTGCTCAATTGTTGTTTTTACAAGCCGAAGATCCCGAAAAGGATATCCAGTTCTATATCAACTCTCCAGGCGGTTCGGTAACAGCTGGAATGGCAATTTATGACACCATGCAGCAGATCCAGCCGGATGTTGTTACTATATGCTATGGTCTAGCCGCTAGTATGGGAGCGTTCCTACTCACCGCAGGGGCTCATGGTAAACGCATGGCATTGCCAAACTCTCGGATTATGATTCATCAGCCTTTGGGTGGTGCTCAGGGGCAAGCTGTTGATATCGAAATCCAAGCCAAAGAAATTCTTTACCACAAGCGGACGCTCAATGAGCTACTGGCTCACCACACAGGCCAGCCCTTTGAAAAAATTGAAGCGGATACCGAGCGTGACTTTTTCATGTCAGCGGCAGAGGCTAAAGACTACGGGCTAATCGACCAGGTCATCACCCGGCAGAACCTTCCCCGTGAAGCAACTGTCACTCCTATCAAGTAGAGGCTTCTTATGTCTAAATACGACTCCCATCTAAAATGTTCGTTTTGTGGCAAGTCTCAAGAGCAGGTACGCAAGTTGATTGCTGGACCAGGAGTCTACATCTGTGACGAGTGTGTTGACCTATGTAACGAAATTTTAGATGAGGAGTTGCTCGATACCAGTGGTCCAGCACCTCAACCCGTTCCCCCTAAAGAACCGCCTCAGAAGCGTCGTACCCGTGCGTCAGGTCTTTCTTTTAATCAGATTCCCAAACCTAGAGAACTGAAAAAGTATCTAGACGAGCACGTTATTGGTCAGGACGAAGCGAAAAAAGTTCTCTCGGTTGCGGTCTATAACCACTATAAGCGTTTGAGTTTTCTCCAGTCCAAGGGGAACGGAAAGTCTGGGGCGGACGATGTAGTCGAGCTGCAAAAGTCTAACATCCTCTTGATGGGACCAACTGGCTGTGGCAAAACGCTCCTGGCTCAAACCTTAGCAAGTGTCCTGGATGTGCCTTTTGCCGTGGCAGATGCTACGACACTCACAGAAGCCGGATATGTCGGGGAAGATGTGGAAAATATCCTACTTCGACTCCTGCAAGTCGCCGATCTCGATGTTGAGGAGGCTCAACGCGGGATCATCTACATTGATGAAATTGACAAGATTGCTCGTAAGAGTGAAAATCCCTCGATCACCAGGGATGTCTCTGGTGAGGGCGTCCAGCAAGCGCTGCTGAAAATGCTAGAAGGGACGATCGCAAATGTGCCACCGCAAGGGGGGCGCAAGCATCCTTACCAAGATTGCATTCAAATCGACACGAGCAATATCCTGTTTATCTGCGGGGGAGCCTTTGTCGGTCTGGAAAAAGTGGTCGAGCAGCGTATCGGTAAGCGATCGATCGGCTTTGTTCAACCGGGAGAGGGGCTATCCAAAGAAAAACGTGCGGCTGATATCCTACAGCACTTGGAGCCGGACGACTTGGTCAAATTCGGTATGATTCCCGAGTTTATCGGTCGCGTGCCGGTGGTTGCCGTGGTTGAGCCGCTCGACGAGGAAGCACTAATGGAGATTTTGACCGAACCTCGCAACGCCCTCGTCAAGCAGTATCAAAAACTGCTGAAGATGGACAGCGTGCAGCTAGAGTTTAAGCCGGATGCGATTCGAGCGATCGCGCAAGAAGCGTATAGGCGTAAAACCGGGGCTAGAGCCTTACGCGGCATTGTTGAAGAATTAATGCTCGATGTTATGTACGAGCTACCCTCCCGTAAGGATGTGACTCGCTGCATGATTACGCGGGAAATGGTCGAGAAGCGATCGACCGCAGAACTCCTCGTACATCCATCGTCCCTACCGAAGCCCGAATCAGCATAAACGGAATTGAGACTAGGGGATTTGAGCGAGAGAGTGGCAAAATTCCTAATAGGATGATTTCAGTAGGGGCGTATGGCTATACGCCCCTACAATCTGTTTAAGACCCTAGTCCCACTCATCTTTACTCAGATCTTTTTATATGCCTGCTGTTAATATTCGCGGTGTCGAACACTACTACGAATGGATTCGCCAATCGGCGACCTATTCAAAAAAGCCGGTGATGGTTTTCGTTCACGGTTGGGGTGGCTCAGCCCGTTACTGGGAAAATACCGCTCATGCCTTATCCGACACGTTTGACTGCCTGCTCTACGATTTACGCGGATTCGGTCGCTCAAAGTTGCCTCAAGAGCCAATCGAGCTAGTCTATGAAATGGAAGACTATGCTGAAGATTTAGTCGCCCTGCTAGATACCCTACAACTCAGTCGCGTCTATATCAATGCCCACTCTATGGGAGCATCGGCTGCCACTTTGTTTCTCAACCGTTATCCAGAGCGAGTGGAGCGAGCTATTTTGACCTGTATGGGCGTTTTTGAGTACGAGGAGAAGTCCTTTGCCGCCTTTCACAAAATCGGCGGCTACGTCGTTAAATTTCGTCCTCGTTGGTTTTTGCGAGTTCCCTTTGCGGGTGGGATGTTCATGGCGCGATTTCTGCACCGTCCCCTACCAGCAGCAATCAGTCGTGCTTTTTTAGAGGATTACCTGGAAGCAGATTACAACGCCGCTTTAGGTACGATGCTAACTTCAGTGAGCAAGTATGCAGCAGAAGTTATGCCGAATGAATTTGTTCGACTCAGCGTCCCTACTTTATTGATTGCTGGTCAGTATGACAAGATTATCCCCGCCAAGTTGGGGCGTCGTGCGGCTGAGTTGAGCGAAAAAGTGGAGTACTTTGAAATTCCTGATACAGCTCACTTCCCCATGCTGGAGAAGCCAGAAGTTTACCTGAAAAAAGTGCGCGAGTTCCTAGGTATCGGCTCTCAAGCCTTGGCTTGAGCAGGTTCTTAGCGAAGACGAACAGCAATGGTATAAGAAGGACGCTGTTTCGCTTCTCGCCGAGTCTTAACCAGGCGAAAATCGCGATCGACGTAAAGATGCTCAAACTGAGGAATTGTCAGCAACGTTGTTTCTAATCGTTTGGCAGTACTCTTATCCAAATTTGGGAGTAATTCAGCTTTTGAACTCTTCAGTTTAGAGTTAACAACGTCGGTGAACCAATCCTCTGCCTTTTCAATAGTCAGAGGAGTTACTCCCATTCTCAACGCTTGTTTTACTGCCATATTTTGAATGTGCCACTGACCCTCTCGGACTTCAAACTTTTGCAGCACCATCAAATCGTAAGCTAACAGCCTTGATGATAGTTTTTGTATGAAAGGTAGATTATGACCGGGTAAATACCTAGCCATATTGGCATAGTAACCATTGTCTCGAAAAATCTGGTAAGACTGTTCGCGTATCCGTCCTGGTAGAAGGTCTTGGTAAGGAATAGAAGACCAAATCGAAGTCCACGCCCCTAGTACAATTGAGACTTGGTCTTCAGGCTTGGGATAAGGATTGCGCCGAGTCAACTCGGCAAATAAGGGTGCTAATTCAGTTTTAGCAAACTGGACTTTTTGACCGATCGCGTCTGTATCTCGGTTTTTAGTAAGTTTGATAATCTCTTGTTTAAGTTCTTCTGTACTCAGATAACTGATGCGATCTGAGCTTAATAAATTTTGGGATTCAGTGTTTACGCTCACCGGAAATTGCAGACAAAATGGTCTGATTACTGAAGTACTATCTACTAAAAGTTTAGAAAAATGGGTAGGATTATACCCTCAGTCTCAAGTAAGACTGAACTGCAAACGCTAACAGCTATAGGAGAGAGAAATCGTGGGTTAGTGATTCCATTGCTGGGGCGATCGCATCTTAATACATCTTAACACTCAGTTTTTTTGAGAGCCAGCGCGATCGCTTTATAGTGCCGTGATTTTACTACCTAAGAAGTAACTCTTGATGCCACATACTTGCGGCAGAACTCCAATGCGACGGATACATCACTAGTTTGTTGAGAATAGTCAACAACTGGGCGATCGATGACGATGAGCGGGATACCCAACTCGGTTGCCACAACTTGCTTAACATCTTCGCCGCCAGCCACACCTGACGCCTTGGTGACTACGAGCGAGATATCCCAGTGATGCCACAGCGCTTTTTCCAATTGGGCCGTCACGGGAGGACGCAGGGCAATGATACGATCTGCACTAAATCCAGCCGCGATCGCAGCTTCTAGGGACGGAACGCTAGGTAAAATCCGGGCAAATAGGGTCGATCGATCTTGCCACTGTTGAAACAATGGTAAAGCCTTGTAACCAACCGTCAGGAGTACCCGTTGCTGGTGGAGGTAATCACCCGCAACCAAGGCCTCAAAGCTATCCAACACAATGACTTGTGAGTTAGTTTTGCGATCGCCAACGGCTCGACGCTCAAAACGCAGGTAGGGAATCTGGCGGCTAGCGGCTGCTCGTTCCGCTAGTTTTGAAATCTCCACAGCAAAGGGATGAGAGGCATCTAGAACAGCAACAATTCGCTGCTCTTGCAAAAGCCACTCTACCTGAGCCGAATCTAAACGACCCACATGGATTCGTAGTATTGGGTTTTCAGGGTAAAGTGCCTTAGCCGCTTCTGTTGTCACAGTAACAGTACATGGCAAGCCAACAGCCACAATTTCCCGAGCCAAGGCGGCACTCTCTGTTGTACCGCCAATGAGCCAGAGCTGTCCGTCGAGGTCTAGCAACGTCCTACCAACACGATCTATCTAAAGGTACTCCTTAACCCTTGAGCGCTTTAGTAAAGTTTTTTCGATAGGACTTATTGGCTACGAAAAACGCTGGCCACAACAGTGACAACGTAATTCGGTTGGGCAAACTGTGGGTGAAATTAGTCCGCTCAAACCCCTGCCAAAACTTCCAAACTCCGTATCCGTAGATTCCTAATAAAACTAAGACGATTAATCCTTTCATTCAATCAACCCCCATGAAAACCGGTTAGGTTAAAACATTAAGCGAAAGTCTATTTCTCCAGCAGAGAGTAACGCTACCTGGCTGTAAGCACGTCCCGTTCCCTAGGGAGGTACGTAAAAGTACTGAGTACTGAGAGGGTGCTCTACACAATTGCTTACAACGGCAGGTCAGGCGTAGCATTAGATCCAGTTCTAGTCTATCTATGAGAGAGTTGTGCCGTCATCTTTACGAGAAAGCCGCCGAAAAACTTTCCGGCTGCCTCCTCGTACAAAAGGCTCTGCTGTGTATCAATTTCATGCCTCGAAGTCAGCAACTGACGAGATATGTTATGAATCCATAACAATTTTTTGCTGATTAAGGGAAAACTATCGGTGATTACTTAGGTCGCTTCTTGTGAAAGATGGGCAAAATTACTCATAAATAGGAGACTATTAAAAATAGGTAACGGAACGTAAACCACACAATGTCACATCATGTTACATTGTGAAGCACGCAAATAGGAGGACTTATGCGAGCAGTGCTGATGGCTGGTGGTTCGGGAACGCGTCTGAGACCACTGACATGCGATCTTCCCAAGCCAATGGTCCCCATACTGAATCGACCTATCGCAGAACACATTATCAACCTACTCAAACGTCATCAAATCACGGAGGTTGTAGCGACACTACACTACCTTCCAGACGTAATGCGAGATTACTTCCAAGACGGCAGTGACTTTGGAGTCCAAATGACTTACGCCGTTGAGGAAGACCAACCTCTCGGTACGGCTGGTTGTGTCAAAAACATTTCTGAATTACTGGATGATACATTCCTAGTCATCAGTGGCGACAGTATCACAGACTTCGATCTGAGCGCCGCGATTGAATTCCATAAAAGCCGGAATTCAAAAGCAACACTGGTTTTAACCCGCGTTCCTAATCCGATTGAATTTGGGGTTGTGATTACGGATGAGCAGATGCGTATCCGGCGGTTTTTGGAAAAACCTTCTACCAGCGAAATTTTTTCAGATACAGTCAACACCGGAACCTACATTCTAGAGCCATCTGTACTCGATTACCTACCTATTAACGAGGAAAGTGACTTTTCAAAAGACCTGTTTCCCTTGTTGCTAGAAAAAGATGAGCCAATGTACGGCTACATCGCAGAGGGCTACTGGTGTGACGTCGGTCACCTGGATGCCTACCGCGAAGCTCAGTACGACGCTTTGCAGCACCTGGTGAAGCTGGATGATGCTTATCCACAGCAAAAACCTGGATTGTGGATTGGACAGAATACGTATATCGATCCAACCGCCAAGATCGAAACTCCGGCGGTAATCGGCAGTAACTGCCGCATTGGGCCACGCGTGACAATCGAAGCGGGTACGGTGATTGGCGATAACGTGACGGTTGGCGCTGATGCCGACCTGAAGCGACCGATTCTTTGGAATGGTGCAATTATTGGCGATGAAGCCCATTTACGTGCCTGCGTAATTTGCCGAGGCACGCGAGTAGACCGCCGCGCTCATGTGTTGGAGGGAGCCGTCGTAGGGCCCTTATCAACTGTTGGAGAAGAAGCGCTGGTAAGTCCTGGTGTTCGAGTCTGGCCGAGTAAAAAAATTGAATCGGGGGCGACTTTGAATATTAACTTGATTTGGGGTCACACTGCTCAACGGAATTTGTTTGGTCAACGCGGCGTTCAAGGGTTGGCGAATATTGATATCACCCCAGAATTTGCCGTGAAGTTGGGTGCGGCTTACGGTTCTACCTTAAAACCTGGCTCCCAAGTGACGATTTCCCGCGACCAACGGAGTATCTCCCGCATGGTTTCGCGAGCGTTAATCGCTGGTTTGATGTCGGTTGGCATCCACGTTCAAAACCTAGAGGATACCTCAATCCCGATCGCGCGCACGATTATCCCCACGCTTTCTGTGGTTGGAGGAATTCATGTGCGGGTACATCCCGATCGCCCCGATTACATTCTCATAGAAATTTTTGATGCTCAAGGCATCAACATCAAAAAAGCACAAGAGAAGAAAATTGAAGGAGCTTACTTTAAAGAGGACTTGCGGCGATCGCAAATCCATGAAATCGGCAATGTCGGCTACCCCAGCCAAGTGATCGATCTCTACAGAACCGGGTTCGAGAAGCATCTGAACGTCCAGGCTATTCGCAATAGCGGTTCCAAAGTGGTCATTGATTATGCTTACGCCGTTTCCGGTGCCGTACTGCCGCAACTATTGGCGAAGTTTGGTTGCGACGCAGTGGTACTCAACGCTAGTTTGAACCAAAATGCGCTCTCCTCGATTGAGCGAGAGGGATTGCTCACGCAGCTTGGTCACGTCGTCGAGGCACTGAAAGCTAATTTTGGCGTGCAGGTGTCTGCCAACGGGGAACAACTGATTTTGGTGGATGAATCGGGTCGAACAGTTCGTGGTGAGACGTTAACCGCGCTGATGACGAGTGTCATGCTCACCGCTCATCCCAGAAGTGCAGTAGTAGTACCTGTGCATGCATCGAGTGCCGTAGAGCAAATTGCCCGACGCCACGATGGTAAGGTAATTCGCACCAAAGCCAGCCCCACAGCACTGATGGAGGCAGCTCAGAGCAATCCCAATGTGGTACTGGGTGGTAGTGGAGACATGGGCTTCATTTTCCCACAGCTTCACCCAGGATTTGATGCCATGTTCTGCATCGCCAAGCTGATCGAGATGCTCACGGTTCAGGAGCGATCGCTCGCTCAGATTCGGACTGAAATTCCCCGCGTTTGCCACAAA
>DATNPC010000801.1:0-9353 GCA_036703375.1 Allocoleopsis sp. | reverse complement strand
CTTATGGGCAAATGAACGACCGAGCCGAGGACGTTTCCACGAAGGCAGAGGCGAAAACTACCGCACCCACGGCGTTGAAATGAATATCTCTGAAATAGGGTAGTGTAGCGGTCATAGTGCCTCTGGAGTTTGGGTCAATGAAAAAGCCGAAACTACAGTGCCAGGATTATATGCTGCTGGCGATATGGCAAGCGTTCCTCACAATTATATGATTGGAGCATTTGTCTATGGTCGGTTAGCAGGAACTAATGCGATTGAATACATCAAAGGCTTAGACCATCTTGAGCCTGACGCCAACTTTTTAGAAACCGAAAAAGCCCGAATCTATCATCCCTTAACTCAGCCGGATGGTATTCCCCATACCCAAATAGAGTATAAGCTGCGGCGAATCGTTAACGATTATCTCCAGCCACCTAAAGCAACGAACAAAATGGAGATTGGATTAGAACATTTTGTCCGTTACAAGGAAACCTTAAATCTCATGGGAGCGCGAGATCCCCATGAGTTGATGCGGAGTATGGAAGTTCACTTTATCCGGGATTGTGCAGAAATGGCAGCGCGAGCTTCGCTGTATCGAAAGGAAAGTCGCTGGGGACTATATCACTATTGCTTGGACTATCCAGAAAAGAACAATGAAGAGTGGTTTTGCCACGTCAATCTGAAAAAAGATGAAGCGGGAACTATGGTGCTATTTAAGCGCCCGGTTGAACCTTACATTATCAATGTTGATGTGAAAAAAGAAGTTTATGATGTTGCGGTTCGTTGACTTGGTAATTTAGCCCCCCTAGCCCCCCAACTTTGGGGGGAACCTTATCCTGAAAGTCCCCCAAAATTGGGGGATTTAGGGGGCGAGCAAGGCTTGTGTATACACCATAGCTTTAAAAAGAGGGATCGAACGTCTCGATAAAAATGCTGACTAACCTCTATTAGAATACTGCCTGCCTTAGCAAAGGAGTAGAATTATGGCTTTAATTAATCAACGAGTTGACGTTCCTGTTATTGTCGATGAGTCTAAATGTTTGGAAAAGTGCAATGCCTGTATTGAAGTCTGCCCGCTAGATGTGTTAGCGAAAAATCCAGAAACAGGAAAAGCGTATATGAAGTACGACGAGTGCTGGTTTTGCTTACCTTGTGAAAAGGAATGTCCCACTAACGCGATCACAGTGCAAATTCCCTTTCTTTTGCGTTAGGAGAAGAACGATGCAAGTTGATACAGATGATGAATTGAATCAATGGGTGGAACTGCTGCGATCGCAAAATCTAGACGATCGCATCGTTGCCCTCAAAACCCTACAACACCTCGGTGATGAAGCAGCGGTTTATCCGCTAATTTCAGCTTTACAAGATGAGAGTACAGCAGTTCAAAAGCTCGCAGTTACCGCTTTGTGGGAACTGGCGAGTCCAATCGCGGTTGCGCCCTTAATTGACTGCCTGAGTTCGTCTGATGAAGAAGTCAGAAGTGAGGTATTAGCTGCACTTGGGGAATTAGTTACGCAGGACGATCTTCTGACGCTACTCGATGCTCTTTGTCATGATGATATCAACGTGCAATTAAGCGCGTTGATTCTGCTGCGAAAAATTCATGATGTTCAGGCATTACCCTACATTCTCCCCTTCTTTGAATCGGAGAAGCCTCAGTTACGAGAAGCCGCCGTGACGACGCTTTGCTATCTCAATCAAGTGAAAACTTGTCCCTCGGCATTGGCACTCCTATCCGATCCAGTAGAAACGGTACGTCGTGCAGCGGCTTTGACAATGGGACATTTAGCAGATGAGCAAGTTATTACCCTATTGTGTCAAGCATTAACCGCTGATTTGGATTGGCAAGTTCGCCGTAATGCGGCTAAATCATTAGCACTCCATACTGCAACCGAAGCTATCCCCGCTTTAGGAAAAGCCTTACAGGACGAGCATTGGCAAGTTCGTAAATTTGCCGCTCAAGCGTTACAAAAAGTTGCTGATAATAGCGTTTTACCCGAGTTAGTGCAAGCCTTATCGGATGAATATTCGGATGTGCGACGAGATGCTGCGATCGCATTAGGAAATCTTGGCAACCCCTCCGTTCTCAATGCTCTCCAGCAAACTCTGGACGATCCCGATGTAGATGTTCGCATCTACACGCAACGGGCGATGCAAAAGCTTCAGGCGTCTAGGCAAGAATTACCGAATGTCTAACCATCAATCGCCTTTTAAGCATAGTAGTGTTGAAGGAACGTCCGAACGTTTACAACATCCTCTCAACCCGTTGATTGAATCCCGTCGCAAAGAAGCGATCGCTTGTCTGAAACAAGTCACGGAACCCAGGCTCAAAAATGACATTGTCAGCTTGGGAATGGTGCGAAATTTACGGATTGTGGATGACTACATCTACCTGCGCCTTTATATTGGCGCACATCAACATTACCTGCAAGAACAAACTCAGCAGGCTCTCTCGTCCTTAACCTGGTGCAAGAAAGCTTACATTCAACTGTGTACTATTCCCGGTGTGAAAACAACGATTGCAATTTCTAGTGGCAAAGGGGGAGTCGGAAAATCCACAACATCCGTTAATTTAGCCGCTGCGTTGAAATTGTGTGGCGCACGAGTTGGTTTACTCGATGCCGATGTTTATGGACCTAACGTACCTCAGATGATAGGAGTCGGTCAATCTGAGGTACAGGTGATAGACACAGCACAAGGACAGAGATTTCTTCCCTTAGAAGCGCATGGCATCAAAATCATGTCAGTCGGGCTTTTAGCTGAACCAGAGCATCCGCTGGCGTGGCGCGGTCCTGTTTTGCATAAGATCATTACTCAATTTATCACTCAGGTAGAGTGGGGAGAACTCGACTATTTACTCATTGACTTGCCCCCAGGCACTGGAGATGCTCAAATCACGATTATCCAGGAAAGCCCAATTTGTGGTGCAATTATTGTTACCACGCCGCAGCAAGTTGCAATATCGGATGTTCGCCGCAGTATCCATATGTTTCGGCAAGTTGGGGTTCCCGTGTTAGGAATTATCGAGAATATGAGTTATTTAGTGTGCAAGCACTGTGGAGAACCCACCTATATTTTCGGCAGTGGTGGTGGCGAACAAATTGCAGCAGAATTACAAGCACCATTACTAGGAAGAATTCCTATTGATGCTCACATTTGTACGGCTGGTGATGCAGGAAAACCAATCCCAATCGTTGAACCTGACTCTTTAGTTACTCAGGTGTTTATGGAAATAGCCAAAGCACTGAAGAACGGATGCTAGATAAGCAAATTGAAAGAGAACTAGCAGATGGAAAGGCTTGGATATGCTCGATCGCATCACTGGAGGCTTGTACCGCTCGATACCGCATCGGGTCTTGTTGCCTTCAAGGGGTAACAGACATGCGATCGCGTAATAGCCACAGCAAGAGTACAACCGTTAGAAGATTACGCAGATTCAATAGCACTACTAAGCTTGGTTGGAAATCGAGCAGGGCACTGTACCAAAATGGGTAAATCGCGATCGTCATCGCAAAAACAGCCGCAAGTACGCTAGCTTGCCGCAGACTCAATAGTGGTGCAAAGGGTAACAACCAAATAATGTACTGAGGTGAAAATACCTTACTCGTGACGATAAACGCCAGCAGTGCTATCAAAACATAGATAACTAAGCTTTCACCTGTAATTTCACCATACGTTATCCGCTCGTACCGAAAGTGGGTGAAACAACTGATGATGACGCCTAACGTCGTGAGAATAAACACCAACGGTAGCCACTGCAAGACGCGCTCGTCGAAGGGCGATACAATTTCAAATGCACCGTAACGAAATGTCCATTTGGCCTGTGTTAATCCCAGCACGCGCCCCAAACTAATCATGCCCGCAGGAAGCGTTTCAATCTGCAAACCACGGGCTTTGTGGTAACTGAGAAACGACAGTAAGTGACCTTGAGCCAGTAGCGCAAATGGCAATAGCGTTAATACGGCTGAGCCAATTGTTCCTAGCAAGAAACCGAGCAGACTCCGGTATTCTCGATTCATTAAATAGTAAACACTAAAAATTGGCAGCAATACGACAGGGTAGAGCTTGGCAACAATCCCCAATCCCAACCAAATACCTGCCCAAGTTGAACATTGCTCTAGTACACACAGCAGTGATACTAGCGTCAGGAGTGCAGGGAATAAGTCATACCGATCGGCTAATATCGGTGCAGCGATCGCAACTAATACGACATAAACGAGCAACACCTGGGTTAGACGGTGCTTCGGTTGTAAAAATGATACTACTCGCACCAGTACTAATGTCGTCGCCATGCTCCATATGACATTCTCTAATACAAACAGCCAGACATAGCTTTCATACCTTAGCGACTGCCCGAACTTTACCAGGTTTGGCAGCACAAATGCGAACAATGATAAGGGGGGATATTCTAAAGGGAAATCGCGATATGGTACGCTGCCTGCTAGTAATTGACGCGCATAGTTGTAGTAGAGATAGAGCGTATGCTGGGGAGTCTGGACGTAAGGCCACTCACAGAAATGAAATACTAAGACGATGACCAACAGTTGGATAACCAACACAGCGATTAATAAAGTAGGATTACTTATCTGCTGCTGTAAATCCCTCAACTTGCTGAACAGCCAGTTATTGGTTCTCGATCGTCTTTCCCTAGGCATCACTCTAACTCTCTTTAGACAATGGGTTCCCGCACCGCGTTCTCAAAGGCGATCGATTCAGTCGAGCATTATTGGTTCTCAACTTTGACCTGCCAGGTGTCTAATGTAGTCCCTAAAGTGCGATCGAGTCGTGTCAAGGCATTGAGATAGTCAATCGTGACATTTAGTTCAGTGTTTTTGGCATCTACTAGTTCATTTTGCATCCTCACGAGTTCAAAAATTCCAGCTCCTCGTCCTAGCCTTTGTTTTTCGCGCTCGATATCAAGTTGCTGTTGAGACAAGGTTGTTGCTTTTTGAGCTAGCCCAACCTGAGAGAACAGTAAATTTACATCTCTAATTTGGTCTTTGATTTGAATTTCTATACTATCACTCAAGTCCTGAAACGTATTTTCGGATTGGAGGCGGTTAACTCGCGATCGCTCCAATCTCCGATCTTTAGTCAAATCGCCGAACTCCTGCGACAAAACTAATCCAGCTCTCACATCAGAACTTCGATCTCTAAGATAGTTGTAACTCGTCGTCAAACTTAAGTCCCATCGCTTATCATCTTCTGCTACGAGCAGTTGAAGTTGAGCAATTTCTCGTTCCAGCTTTGAGCGGAGATAATCTGGTCGATTTGCAAACGCTAATTGCCTCAGCTTATTCGAGTCTAAATTAATCGGCGCTGCTCTAGGCGCTTCAACTGGAACGATAGCAAGATTGCGATCGATATCCAGAATATCTAATAATGCCAACCTTCTCGATTCAAAATTATTTTGAGCCGCTAGCAAGCTGACTTGTCGATTGGCAACAGCTGTCTCACTTTGTACAATATCCACGGGAGCTACTCTCCCCGCTTCAATTAAGATGCGTGTTGCTTCTAGAATTTCTTTAGACAACTGGAGCGATTGCTGCTCGATTCCCAGCTTTTCTTGCGATCGGATTAACTCTCGATAAGCAAAGATAGCCTCTGTAATAGTATCAATCAGTGTCGATTTTAAAGCTAAAATATTCTCCTGTTCGGTGAGTCGAGCAATATCAATCGAAGCCCGGTTAATATTGATTCCAGAACCTCTGAGTAGAGGTTGTGTAAAACTTAACTGCAAATTTTGTCCAAAAGTGTCATTATCTATAGCACTCGCAGGAATGCCAAAATTGTCAAAATCTAAGGTTTGACTACTCGTATCCCAGCGAAATCTTAGCTCGCCTCCTGTAGGAATGGTGACAGAAACAGTTGCTCCAATCCCCACATCCGTACTAGTTATAGATCTATCCGATCTAAATCGAGCAATTGAGATAGAAATATCGGGTGTGAAATTAGGTACAAATTTATCCTCTGCTATCGCTAAATCTTGTCGTTGAGCAATCCTTTCCAGGTAAGCGTTTTTGAGCGGCCGATTATTTTCTAAAGCGAGGATGACAATATCAGACAACGTTAGTGCAACGTTTCGTTGCGTCGGTACGGGTTGCGATCGCTCCTGTGAGGACGGCGTTTCAACGGCAGGTTGGGTCGATCGCTCGTTGGGTAACTGAACTGAAGACTCTGTCTGAGCTACTGTATCAGTTCGCTGATTTTGTGCAGATGGCTGGGGCGATTGCTCTCCCCTAGCCCTGCTTTTTAAGGGGGGAACGAAACTGCTCAAAGTTTCCCTACTACTAACAAAGGGGGATTTCGAGGAATCTGCAACGATAAGGCGTGGCAGAAGTGATACCTCAGACATCCTCTTAGACGGCACAGCAGAATCTATGGGAGAGCGTAACCTAGAAAGAATCGCCGCGTCCTTTTTGATTAAGCGATCGCTTGTACTTGGGGAGACAAGGGCAGTTGGTGAGGTGAGTGGTTGAACAACTGAGGCCTTAGCCGTTGGCTGAGTGTTGGTAGCCAGTTTAGCTGTGAGTTGAGGTTTAGAGGCAAAGGCAAGAGCACAGGCTGTACCTAAAATAGCCGCAAGAAAACTCAATACTTTTGGGGTGAGGATGCTAATCCAAGAGGGTAGATAATCGCGTCGCTTGGGACGTTGAAAGCCTTGAGACGAAGCTTTTCGCATATTGAGACTCTGGTAGATGGCTGCGATCTTGAACTAGCGATCGCGTTTTCATGAGAGGCGGTGTAGGGCTTTCCCAGAAGTGAGTTGGCTAGTTCGTAGGGTAGGTAAAATCCAGCCCCCACTCCTACTCGCAACACTGAACGTAAGGATAGAGCTGCGGTGCAACTGTCAAATTCATAGAGCAAATTAAAAGTCTTGGCAACCATCACGGTTAATCCATCAACTGCGATCGTTACAGCAACTCTCTGACAAAACTTAAAAGCGTTGCCTCCAGAATAAATTGTCGCCTGATGTCACCCTGAGTCGCGCCAATCGCACGTCTTAATCGAATTTCTGGAGCAGGCTCCATTACCGTGGCGATTATACTCTTAGCAATGTCGATCTAGATTTTGCCGTATTAATTGTGGCTTGGAAAGAGGCTATCTTAAAGTCAAGTTATCGCTCTACTCTCGACCAAGCTGAATTGATTGATGCAATAGTGCTAGGAACATAAAAAAGCCCTACCGGGGGCTCCGCGTAGGGGATATCTTCTGATGAAATCTCACATTATCCTATACTGCTCTGAAATCTTGAGCTTCACCCAACTGATTCACCCGATTGGGTGATGATATGATACTTGCAGCTTTCGTCAGTCTGTTGTCTGAAGCCTTGCGCTAGTACAATTTGTCAGAGTATCAACTAATAATGCTATCGAACTATCATCTACTAGAAAATCAAGGCTTATTAGAACATCAATTCCGATGACGGGGAGACGGGGAGACGGGGAGAAAGGTGTGTAGCAAGGATTGAGAAAATTGGCATCATGACCTACCAAACTACACGATTTCCGTAGTGGGTCATTCGTCCCCTGTTGGAGAGGGGACAAACTATCGTCGCTCGTTTGCGGCGTTGCCGCGATGCACAAGTACAACCCTACGTCCTCTCCCACCGCAACACGTCTATTGGCCCAACTCTCTCGCGGATCGTCGGGAGTAGCCAAAAATACGCTGGAACTGTCATGATTAGATCTTCGATTTATGGACTACTGAAAAAAGCGATCGCAATCAGTACTTAGCCTGCTAAACTTCTGCTGAGTTAGTACAGCAGCCTAGACGATCAGCTTTGCTAATACCTGACGCGATCGCCTGTTGAGATTAGGGCATGAAGGGTTGCAATAACTAGGATTGCCGATCCGGGACGCGATCGCGATCGCACAGTTGGCTCATCCCATGGGGTGATGGGTAAAGGCTTGTCATCGATCTAAAGATAGATTGCGGAATACCCTAAAGGGTGTAACAATTCCGTTAAGGATTATATTCGGTTGAGCAGTTTGTTTACATCGATCAATGCAAATCTGTCTCCGAATCTAAATCTCTTCACTTTTTGATCTCGGAGATATTCTATGTCAATCTACGTCGGCAACCTATCCTACGATGTTACCGAAAATGACATTAGCGAGGTTTTTGCCGAATACGGCACTGTGAATAACGTTACAGTGCCCAAGGATCGCGAAACTGGTCGCATGCGTGGCTTCGCATTTGTAGAGATGGGCACCGCAGCAGAAGAATCTGCTGCGATCGAAGCTCTTGATGGGGCTGAGTGGATGGGACGCAGCCTCAAGGTTAACAAGGCTAAGCCTCGTGAAGAAACTCGGTCGTTTAGTGGTGGTGGTCGGTCAAACAACTTTAGAGGTTCCCGACGCTACTAATACTTGAACCTTAAGCTGTCGTGAATCTCATTAGATTGTATTAAGGCGATAGATTCAAGGGTAAAGATAGTGCGCTAGCGGTTCAGCGCCATTACCATAGAGAAGAAGGGGAGAGCAAGATCTAGTCTTGCTCCTTTGCCTTGGATTGAAGTGTTTTTGTAGCAAAACGGATGCGCGACAGCCAAAAGTACTGAACTCTAGAGTCTGAAGGGCAGGCGTAGAGTCTGCCCTTTTTTGTCGATCGCTTGCTAAACTGCTCAACAGCTTCTCTAATTGCTAATTAACTCAACTAACGGAGGAAACAACATGGCCCAAGTTATCAAGGGCGAAAATGAAGGAATCGAGTCGGCATTGCGTCGATTCAAGCGAGAAGTTTCCAAAGCGGAAATTTTTCCAGATATGAAAAAGCACCGTCACTTTGAAACTCCTATTGAAAAGCGCAAGCGTAAAGCAATTGCAAGAGCTAAGCAGAATCGGAGACTGTCTCGCTTTAGGAATAAAAAAAGATAAGTAGTTAGACGCGCTTCAACGTGTCAAACCTCTCCCCCAACCTCTAATTTAGAAATAGACACTCCAGACATGGGGACACCGCAAAGACGCGGAGAGAGGAAGAAAATTTCATCCTTCGTTGTATATTCGCGTTCGTGAACATCTATCTAGAAAATAGAGGCTAGGGGTTGGGGGCTAGAGGCTATCAGCAGCTATTAGCCTTGCTTTGTTGTGCGCTTCAGGCATGGGGTATCTACCTTGAGAACTGGAGAAGTCGGTAGGAGTAGCCCTACGTGCCGCGCACTACAATTGCCTTGAAAGTCTACTTCTCCTGCAACTTCCTGGTAACCTACCGTTCCAGGTTGTGTGTGACGCTGAGTCAGATCGAGTTATTTCAATGGCGCTTCAGCACTCTTAATACACTCTGCATTATCATTACTTGGTCTATTCACTGCCGTACTAACCGGGTAAGCGATCATCTACTGAGTGGAGTAAGGACGTAATAAAAGTTGTAAC
>DATNPC010000800.1:0-6326 GCA_036703375.1 Allocoleopsis sp. | reverse complement strand
TAGGGGAGCCAGGAGGTCTTTGACAAGCCTCGGAAACGAAAGTATCATGGATGCTAATACTAATTAATTGAGATTTAGCCCAAAATCTATCATAGTTTTGGGCTAATTTTCATGAGGATTTATTAACATTCAACATTTCTGAGTTTTGAGTTCACGGCATAAACAAAGAATTTTTCATCAATAGCCTCTCGATCAACATAAACCTTAAAGATATGTTGATTTAAGATTGCTGTACCACGATTCCAAATAAAACAACCAAAGGATGTACCAGGGGTTCCAGACCAAGAAAGTAATATATCTCCTGTATGAATAAGGAATTTTGGATCAACTTTACCGTTGTAGTAATTAAAGGGCTTAGATAGATCATTAAGGTTTTGAATACGAACAATAGGTAAACCAGCGTCCACCCAATCCGATGGCTTAAAAGCACGTCCGTTTACCAGTTTGCAGAGTTTACCGATTGGTACAGAAGCCCAATAAGCTGTCATTCAGGCACCTCCAGAAGTTCTTCGAGTTCTGAAAGCAACTCAATGATTCTTTCTTCTTTTGCTTTGATGGACACAACTAACTCTAACGCTGGACGATGTTCATTATCTTCAATGTTTTGAGGGTTGTGGGGTGCGAGATCCCAAGCTTTTGCTGCAATTTCTTCTACAGAAACTAGCCAAGAGTTTTCACTCTCAACTCGGCTTTCCCACTTGCTCAAAAAATCAGGAAGTTGATCACCAGCGATAGGTCGGCGGGTCTGTTTGAGTTCATAGCCGTCGTTAGTGAGTTGGTAATACCAAATGCTTTCAGTACCCCGGTTATCTGCTCGACGATTAAAGAAAAGCACATTGGTTTTTACGCCTGTGTAAGGCAAAAAGCACCCTGCGGGAAGCGATAGAACCGTGTGAACATCAAATTCCGTCAGCAACCGTTCGCGCACTTTCGCATCGGGGCCACCCCGAAACAGCACTCCTTCCGGCACAATCACCCCTGCCCGTCCACCTTTAGCCAGGTTCGCCATAATATGCTGCAAAAACAGCACCTCGGTAGATCCCGATCGAATCGTGAAATTGGTTTGCATTTCCCGCGCCATCTTGCCGCCAAAAGGCGGGTTAGCCAAGATAACGCTGTAGCGGTGCTTCTCAGGCACATTGGAACTATGCAACTCCAGTGTGTTTGCCTGCTCCAACCGTGCCCCCTCAATCTGGTGCAGCAGCAGATTCATCGTGCCCAGCAGATAGGTCAGAGGCTTATTCTCCACCCCAAAAAAGGTTCCATCATTCAACGAGTCCAGATCGCCGCCGCCCATTGCGCCATGATGTGTACGGATGTAGTCTGCCGATTCTGCCAAAAAGCCCGCTGTACCAAAGCAGGGATCATAGATGCGGTCTCCAATCTGGGGACGCACCACCTGCACCATTGCCCGAATCAAATGCCGCTGCGTATAAAACTCCCCCGCATACCCCGCAGAGTCCGCCGCCACCCGTTTCAGCAGGTCTTCATAAATCTCTGACAGCACAATCACATCCGTAGCGTCGCTAAAGTGCAGACGATTCACCTGCTGCACCACACGAGCGAAACTGGCTCCCCGGCGCGAATGGTTCCGAATCGACGAGAAAATCCGCCGAAACCGTTCCGCTAACGGGTCATCCCCCAAATTTTGCAGCTTTTGCCACAGCTTGCCGTTGACAAACTCCAGCATCGCATCCGGGTTATCAATCCGACTTGCCCAAACAGACCAACGAAACTCGCCATCTAATCGCCGCGTGTAACCTGTATCCTCAAAGGCTGCCACATCCTCCCGCCGTTGCTCAATCTCATCAAACGCCTTCAGGAAAAACAGCCAGACCAACTGTTCCACGTAGTTTCTAGGATCAACCCCGTCACTATTCAACTGGTCACAGGCATTCTTCACCGCCTGCTGCACTTCCTGCCGACGATGATCAACAGTTGCGTTTTTCCCATTCGCCCACACCATACTTTACCCCTCACGCTGCCATCGGTATATATAAATGATGCTTCACCGCCTCTAGGTCTCCCCTAAGCGCCGTCGCACCGCCGTAGCGCCTCAGCATACTACTGAAATTGCCAAATAGCGCAACGAACTGCGGCGCACTGTAGGTGGCTCCCCGCTCCAGGTCATCAATCCCAAACAGCGCATAGTGATCTAGGCTTGCCTGCCAGAATCGAGACTTTAGCCGCTCCTCCTCTGGGATGCTGTGTTCGCTCAATTGGCTGAGGAGCCAGTGTTCTTCCTGCTCCCAAAACCGCACGACGCGATCGTGTCGGGTCGGAACCCGCACTAAGTCAAAGCCAACCTTCGCCAAAATATCCACGCCATCCGTGTGGTCTAGATCCAGATAGTGCTGGAAGGCAGAGATATGGATATCCCGATCCTTCAGCTCCTCACACAACTCCTTGCGGCTGGATTGATCAATCCAAATCCGCAGCAAGTCATCCAACGTCGCACTAGAGATGCTGCGGATAATTTCCTTCGATTGCTCACAATACTCATCAAAGGGAATCTTACGCCCATCCGCCAGACAGACAAAGCGTTCGGTGCTAGAGAGAGTAACCGATACGCCCTCTGCGACAGGCTTCGGCGTGAAGTCCTCTGTCTGCGTGGCTTTAGTCCCAGATGACGACTTCGACTTCGGCTTGTGAACATTCGCCGGATGTCCATCAAACTCCGTGTCCTCAAGCTGGCTAACCCCGGCATAGTCAAAAATGGTGAAATACCGCTTGTCAATATCCTCACAAAGCCGAGTGCCCCGCCCCTTCATCTGCTTATAGAGAATCGAGCTTTTCAGCGGACGGGCAAACACAATGTTTTTCACATCCGGCGCATCAAAACCCGTCGTCAACAGATCCACCGTCACCGCGACACGGGGATTGCCAGAGCCAATTTCCGCAAAATTCCGTTCAAGCTGATGCGAGTTTCGCTCCGAGCGCGTAATCCGCGCCGCATAGTTTGGGTTGCCCGAAATCTGCCGGAGTTCCTGCGCCATGAACGCCGCATGAGTGTCATCCACACAGAAGATGATCGTCTTCTCCTGGCGCAGCCCATACTTACCTAAGATCTGCCATAGATCCTCCGCCATAAAGCGGGTGCGATCGGGCAGCCGAATCTCCCGTTCAAAATTGTTTGTGGTGTAGCGGTTGCCGTCTGGTCCTATGTAACCATCCGCATCAATGTTACTGATCCGCTCCTCCATCAAATAAGGAACGAGATAGCCATCCTCGATCGCCTGCTTCAATGAATAGACATAGGCAGGCTCCCCGAAATACTCGTAAGTATCCCGTCGCTGTTCCTCTTCCGTCAGCGGGCGACCGCTATCATCAATCTCACGCGGAGTCGCCGTCAGCCCTAACTGAAAGGCAGAACCAAAGTATTCCAGCACCCCAAACCAATCTCCAAACCCAGAGCGGTGACACTCATCTACCACCACCAGATCAAAGAAGTCTGGCTCGAAGTGTTCATAAATCTTCTTGCCCTTGAGTTCTTCGTCTAAGTTTTGATAGTTGGCAAAAAAGAGCCGCCCAACTTGGTGCTGGTTCAGTCGCACCGTATTCTTGTCGATCACCACCCGTTCATCAGCAGAAAACCCAGCGAACGCCCGATATGCCTGATCTTTCAGACTATTGCGATCGGTCAAAAACAGAATGCGATTGTTCCGCAGCACGTTCCCATGCAGCAGCTTCCATGCCAACTGAAAAATCGTGAACGTCTTGCCCGTCCCCGTCGCCATTAGCAGCAGAGCACGCGGAATTCCTTGACTGAAGCGATAGAGTGCCTCAGCGATTGCCATCTCCTGATAAGGGCGCACCCGCCGCCGCGTGATCTGATCCTCATACCAGGGATACTCAAACACAGGTCGCCAAGCATCCCAGTTAATATTGGCGCGACCCAACCGATTCAAAATCTCCCAAGGGGTCGGAACCTCAGTCAGCCGCTCATACGCGCCCGTCTGGTTGTCCGTGAGAATGTAGTCGCGTCCGTTAGAGGCGATCGAAAACCGCAGCCCCAACCGTTGGGCATAGCGCGACCCCTGCTGCATCCCATCCGCCGCAGGTTTATCCTCAGCCTTCGCCTCCAGGATTGCCAATGGCATCTGCCAGAGCCGCAGCACATAGTCGGCAATGATCTTTTGAGTTGGGTCATACATCTGCTCCCCACTCAAATTCACCCGACCGGGACCGATCTCAACCTCTGTGTCAAATCCCCAGCCTGCCTGTTGTAAAGCTGGTTCAATAATCTCCCGACATGTCTGATACTCGTTGCGCGGCATCTTTTGCTTCTTTGCCTAACCAAGTGATTGAGCGATTCTCGCTTTCGCTAGTATGCCCTTCTCATCTATTCCAGGAATCACCGCACTCAGCCGTGAGCGTTTCCGATCAACCTCTATTTCACTTGTACAGGACAAACTCTGCAAATGCCAACCACCTGATGCGAACGACGAAATTCTAACTCGACTTTGGAGGATATTTAAAGTAGTCTCTCGCCTAAGTACACGTCACTATAAGAGGGAAGATAAAAGCGGACACAAAATTTAGATAAATCAGCACAGCTTCTTGCTGGCAAAAGCTGGGTCGAATTTCTCCAGGTCAAGATGGGACAGCTATCCAATAGCGATCGCTGGTTGAACTTTCTAACTTAGGTGTCAAAGTTAGAATGTTTGGGTCTGACCGCAACGAAACCATGAGCAATTCACAAGGCTCCCCTGAAGCCCCCAACTTCCCTTAGTTAGAGAGTTAGATCTACTGGAAGCTGTTACCTGTCGGGAATGTGCGGTTTGGCGACATGTGCTTCAATTTTTGCCGACAAGTTGACATAGATTGATTACTAAGAACAACTGTTTTTGAAAGCTGCCGAGGGCATGAACCATGAAAGTCTCTAGAATTCCTAGTCGCTGGTGGCTGGTGATGCTCATGTCTATCGGCATCTGCATAAACTACATCGATAGGGTCAATATCTCACACGCAATCGTAATGATTGCTGATGAGTTCAAACTATCAGCTTTTCAACAAGGTATTGTTTTATCCGCATTTTCCTGGGGCTATGTAATTTTTATGGCAGCTGGTGGTCTTTTGGTAGACCGGATAGGAGCAGTCCGTACCGCTAGCGTAGCTGCCCTAGCATGGTCTTTGGCAACTGCGTGGACTGGTCTAGCGTCTAATTTAGCTGGATTATTTTGTTCTCGTATTGCTGTTGGTTTGGGAGAAGCCCCCATCTTTCCAGCCAATGCTCGGATTGTGCGAGAAGAGTTTCCTGTTTACGAGCGCGGTCGTGCAACTGCATTGTTTGACGCTGGGTCTTACATGGGAACAGCTTTGAGTGCGCCCCTCGTTGTATATACTATGGTTAGCTTTGGATGGCGCTGGTCGTTTCTAGCTTGTGCGCTTCTAGGTTTTTTGTGGGTTTTCCTGTGGCAAAAAAACGTTCCTCGCCTTCAAGCAACCCATAGCCAACCTACGCACCAACCGGATCTAGGAGTATTCTGGCGAAAAGCATTCGTCCAGCTATTGACAGAGCGCAGAGTTCTGGGAGCAAGTCTTGGATTCTTCTGTTACAACTATGCGAAGAGTTTCTTCCTCACATGGTTCCCAAGCTTCCTTATTAAGGAGCGCGGTTTTTCCCTTCTCTCTGTTGGCTACGTTGGTCTTTTGCCTCCTCTGTGTGCAATAATTGGCGAACTCGTTGCTGGCTGGGCTACTGATGCAATGATACAACGTGGAATTTCTGTAACTGTAGCCCGAAAGACACCCCTCTGCCTGGGCTTGCTCTTGGCGAGTACAGTCGGCTTCTCAACTGTAGTAACATCACAGTGGGTCATCCTTCTCCTGCTTTCATTCTCATTTACAGCGACTATTGCAGCATCTCCTGGCATTTGGGCGATTCCAGGAGATATCGCACCCGGTCCTGAGCTAGTTGGAACAATTGGCGGTATTCAGAATACATTTTCAAATGTTGCCGGAATTGTAGCACCTGTAATTACGGGAGCAATCGTTGCTCGTACTGGTAGTTTTGAAGTGGCATTGATTGTTTCCGCTACTGTGGCTATATTAGGAGCGTTTTCATATTGGTTCATCGTCGGATCTCTTGAGCCTATCTCTCTGAACACTTTCGGAGAGAATACATGATGTTAAATCGTCTCCTTCTCGTTGACTACGGTGGCGTCCTCGGCGATCATCATCAAGAGCCAGCTGAGTCTGAATTGGCAGCTGCACTCCAAGTGAGTGTGGAACAATCCAGAATCTTGTTGAGTGAAAATTCCGAACAAGGACGAGCATTTCGTGAGAACAAAATAACAGAAACAGAATTCTGGAATCGAGTTGCC
>DATNPC010000799.1:0-13920 GCA_036703375.1 Allocoleopsis sp. | reverse complement strand
GCGGCCCGGAGTTACCCACAGGCCCCTTTGAAACCTGGAAGTTTCAGCGCAACATTGTAAATCGTTATTTTCAATCCCTAGGTTGGCAAGAACTCGAATCAATTAATGTCAATCAAAAACCTTGGGGCGATGGGCCTTATGGTCGAGAACGAGCGTTTTTGGGTGAGTTGATGGAAAACCGCAATATGTTGACGACGAATGCGACAGCGCGACTGCTACATAGTATTGTCGGGGGAGTGGCGGTCTCATCGGCGCGATCGCAAGCGATGATGAATCTCATGAAGCGGAGTCTCAACCCTGCTGATTGGGCGCAGGAGGATGAAGAAAATCAGATTACAGGTTTTTTGGGGGCTAGTCTTCCCCAAACTGCTCAGCTATGGTCAAAAGCGGGTTGGACAAATCAAGTCCGCCACGACGCTGCTTACATTGAGTTACCCTCCCATCAGCCTTATTTATTAGTTGTGTTTACTGAGGGTAAAGCTCAGGCTAAAAATAAGGCAATTCTTCCCTTTGTTTCTCAGCAAGTGATAGAGTCAATGCCTAAATAGCTAAGTCACTCAGCTTTGTCCATTTATTCAGCGATCGGCGAGCGCCTCACCAATTAGGCAGTTCAGTGCGATAGTACCGCTCGTCTGAGGCTCCCACCCGTTGATCCAAAGTACGATCTGTAGGGTCAATCCCCCGTCATCAACCTTGGTTAGGAGGTAACTGATAGCTGGTTACTGCGAAGGTTTACCTAGGTAGCTCTCAAAATCATTCTCTGGACAGATGTGCTTTAAATGCATTTCTTCGTGAATTAGGTAGCACTAAATTTTAGAATCTTTTTAAAGAAACTTTAGAGATTTTAGTTGCCTATCTACGAAAATCCGCGAAAATGGGCTAAGAAGTTTTGCAATCTTCTATTTTGATGTGAGTTTTGAGGAGTGACCGTGAGAAATACATTTTGTAAACCTGTATCCTTCCTGCTTGGTTTAGTTGCTCTGACCGTTGTTAGCAGCGCTACGGCAGCTCAAGCTGAAACCCTAAACCCTGATTCATCCGTTGAGCATTCTCAACCAACCGCTGCACCCGCGCCAGCAACTGAGTCTACTACAACACCATCCATAACTGTTGACCCGCTTGCTGTTAAGCCTACTGCCGATACTGAACGCTCAGCCTCAGCTACTGCATCAGTTGCAAATACCTTGCCTGCTACACCTGCTAGATCTGATGCATGGGTCGCGATCGATACAACTACTGATACCAAGATTCCAACAAATGCCTTTGGACAGGTCAATGAGCAACCCACCAACCCAACTGGCATCAGGGGGAATCGCGCTGAGTTGCAGATCCCACAAACAACGGCGATGGACAGCCAACAGCAGCCTTCGCCTGATGTATCGGCAAATGTTAGCCCTGCTGAAGCAATTCCAGGAACAACGGATAATGTCAAAACTGTAAAACCAATTCCAGGAAGCCTATCAACTTCGGCAGATACTCTAACCGCGCAACCAGAAACGTCTCCTGCCCCGCAGGCTTCCTCGAATGAGGCAGACAAGACTGTCGCTCAAAACGACATTACCAATATTGAACCAGGTCGTGCGACTAGTGGTGGTCGGAGCTATATCGGGATTGGTGGCAACATTGGCATATCTGGTGACACCGGGATCGGTCAGGGTGGCTTCCTGATTAACTCTAAAATCGGTCTGACTCGCAATATATCTGCCCGACCTTCCATCGTCGTCGGCGATGACGTTGATTTTCTCATCCCACTCACTTACGACTTCACATTCCAGAGTACCGATCCCTTTCAGAGGGTTCCCTTTGCACCTTTTATCGGTGGCGGTGTCGCGTTTTCTACCAGCGGTGGCAATAGTGTCGGCGGTTTAATCACTGGTGGTGCCGATATTCCGATCAATTCACAATTTGTTGCTAATGCTACGCTCAATGTTGGTTTCTTTGGAGACACGACTGACTTCGGTCTTGCACTGGGTGTTGGGTACACATTCCCTGGCTTCTAACATTCAGTCAGAATTCAGCTCGATCGTTTGATACTGACGGAAACCCCCTAAATCCTGATTGAGGTTTAGGGGGTTCAATTTTGAGCAGCAGTGAAGGGTATGCTTTGCTCAACAGAGGGTACTGAACTGGCGTGTTAGTACGTACAGTTCATGATTTTTTGGCTAGAACGGTTAATTGGTTCCCTAACTGTCCTAGTCAAAGTTGAAAAGACTGTACCTTTCAGATTGATGATTTTTCGCAGAAAGTAGAGATAGTTCCCCGGAAATGCTTGGTTTGTGTTACTTCCAGCTGACTTGAAAATAAGGCAGAGGGCAGAGGGCAGAAGGTAGAAGGCTGTTATGAATAAGAATTTTTATGCGTTCTGGTGTACGCAGTTCATGAGGGCTACTTATTGTGCAGCATCAAGTGTTTCCCTTGTCATGATGTATCGATTTCATGCATGGTTGTCATTCACGCCGTGATTAGATTCCCAGTCAGGGAGCCAATACAGTAGAGATATCACTGGAAATTGAATTGAGGAGGTTAAAACTCATGCGTTTAGCGATGAGTCATTCATTGTTGAGAATTTTTTCATTATCAACATTATCTAGTTATTTAGGTTACTACTCAAAGCGATTCAGAGCGTTGACTTTTCAGTCTGAGAGTGATGAAAGATTACTGTCTCCCTATAGCTTGACGATCGCACAGGGAGAAGTATTCCGAATTCCTTCCACTTGCCAAGAAATTCAGGTTCTGTCAGGCGTGGCTTGGCTAACAGCAGCAGGGAAGGATATCATTTTGAGCGCTGGAGAGACAGCATTCCTGTTATCTGATAAAGATACTGTCCTGTTGTCGGCTCTCGGTAATGTACCACTAACTCTGGAACTTCTCTAATGTTTTAGGTGTGTTTTATGCGTTAGCTCTCATTCGCGATCGCTTTCCCAGTCCGTTACGTTTCGCCCAAATAAGCTTTGCGAACTGTTTCATTGGATTGCAAGTCTTTCGCCGTGCCTGTTAAGACAATTTGCCCCGTCTGCAAGACATAGCCCCGATTGGCGACTGATAGCGCCATCCGAGCATTTTGTTCGACTAGCAAAACAGTCGTTCCTTGCTCGTTAATGTCACGAACAATCGAAAAGATTTGAGTCACCAACATCGGTGCCAAACCCATACTCGGCTCATCTAACAACAATAAGCGAGGTCGGGACATCATTGCCCGAGCGATCGCAAGCATTTGTTGTTCCCCACCACTGAGGGTTCCCCCTTTTTGATTGATACGTTCTCTCAATCGGGGAAACAGGTGCAAAACTTTTTCCAAATCGGACTTGATGCCCAGAGTGTCGCGGCGGGAAAAAGCTCCCATCTCCAGGTTTTCTTGCACTGTCATGCGAGGGAAAATCAGACGACCTTCTGGACTTTGAGAAATGCCTAAGCGAACGATCGCTTGTGCTGATAAAGCGTCTAGCGGACTATTTTCAAATAGAATTTTCCCCTGGCGCGGACGCAGCAAACCCTGAATCGTGCGTAATGTCGTGGTTTTACCAGCCCCGTTACTACCGATTAAGGTAACGATCTCCCCCTGCTCAACCTTCAGAGAAATTCCTTTGAGGGCATGAATGTTCCCATAGTAGGTATGAAGGTCTTTAATTTCAAGCATAGTTACTACAAGTCCTGAGTTGGGAGTCCCAATTGCCCATTGGTCGGGGGTTCGTGGTTATGGATCTGTTCCTCGGCATCTTCTTTACCCAAATACGCCTCGATGACACGCGGATCTTTACGGACTTGGGCAGGCGTTCCCTCAGCGATTTTCGAGCCGTATTCCATCACGCTTACGCGATCGGAAATTTCCATAACCACCTTCATGTCATGCTCAATCAGTAGGATGCTGAGATCGAGTTCGTCACGAATCCGATGGATGAAGCGGGTTAAGTCCGCCGTTTCATTAGGATTCATGCCCGCTGTTGGCTCATCCAATAGTAATATCTTTGGCTCAGATGCCAAAGCCCTGGCAATTTCTAGTCGTCGTTGATCGCCGTAGGAGAGATTTTTCGCTAATTCGTTGGCTTTTGCCGCGCCTAAACCGACATAATCCAGCAGAGCAAGAGCTTTTCCTTTCGCTTGACGCTCCTCCTGTCTAACAGCAGGGGGGCGTAGGATTGCTCCGATTAAACCAGTCCGTAATCGGCTGTGCCTTCCCACCAGAATATTTTCTAGCACTGTCATGTTATTGAACAGGCGGATATTTTGGAACGTCCGAGCAATACCCAAACTGGTGAGTTGATCGGGACGCGCTCCCGTAATCTCTCGATTGTCCAGCCACAACTGACCGGACGTAGGAATATAAATCCCTGTGAGCATGTTGAAAAAGGTTGTTTTACCTGCGCCATTGGGACCAATTAAACTCGCGATCGTACCTTGTTCTATGACAAAATCGACCTGTTTAACGGCTGTCAGTCCTCCGAAGCGCATCGTAAGTTGGCGTGCTTCCAGCAATGGCATTTATCGACTCCTTGCATCCGCTAAAGATTCTTGCATCGCCTCATCCTCTGAGTGCAGTTCGGCTTGACGCATCGCATCAGGCACTAATCCCTCTGGACGCACGATCATCATGATGACTAAGGTCAAGCCAAATAGAAACAGGCGCATCTGAATCGGATCGATACTGGTTGCCACGAAGTCTCTCAACTGGGGACTGGCAATATTGGGTAAAACTGCCGCATTCAAAAAGCTCTTTAAAACTTGCGCCAGTTGAGGCAGATACAATCGGTCTGCTGCCATGATAATGATTCCACCCAGGATGACCCCAGTCATATTACCCAGTCCGCCCAAAATTACCATACATAGAATAATGACGGAGACGGAAAAATCAAAAACGCTGGGAAAAATTGCGCTGGTATAAGCGGCGTAAAAGGAACCTGCAAATCCAGAAAAGGTTGCTCCCATCGCAAACGCTAATAACTTCGTCTTGACAAGGTTAATTCCCATCGCGCTAGCGGCTAGCTCATCTTCACGAATGGCTGCCCAAGAGCGACCTAAACGGGAATCGCGCAGGCGACCGATCATAACGTAAGCGAATACAACCAAAAATAGGATTAAGTAGTACCACGGCAGATAGTCACCGGCGTTAAAGCCGCCGATAATAGGCAGGGAAGGACGACCGATCGGGTTAATTCCAGCTTCACCCCCAGTCAGATTAATCGGGCGATCGCATCCTAATAAACAGATGCCCCATTCCGGATGACCGACCAAGCTACCGAAAATCCTAGAAATTGGCTCGTAGATTTTTAATTCCGTTAAATTCCGGAATACAACCGGCACAATCTCCCCAAAACCGAGAGTCACGATCGCGAGATAATCCCCCCGCAACCGCAACGTAGGCGAACCTAGAATCACACCAAACATGGCGGCTACAGCGGCGGCGATCGGTAACACCAGCCAGAAGTTCCACTCAATATTAATCTGGGGAGACGATAACAAACCTGTTGTATAAGCCCCGATCGCAAAAAAGGCAGCATAACCCAAATCCAACAGCCCAGCAAAGCCAACCACAATATTTAGCCCTAGGGCTAACATGACAAAGATTTGAATCTGGATGATCGTATCTATCCAGCTAGTCTGAGCGACGCGATCGACAAACGGAAAAATAATCAAAATAAAAGCCAATGTCACCAGCGTGGCGAGTTGCCTGCGTGAGTTGGGCAAACCTTGCGAAGCTCCAATAACGCCCCCAGCAACAGTCGCCACGCCTAAAGCGACTATCCCATAGATGAGAGCTTGGGGGAAACTGACCGTTGGTTGTCCTAAAACGGGTGCGAGCAGTCCTTGAATGACGCTGGCAATTAACAACCATAACCCGATCGCCAATCCACTGCTAGCTCCTAAGCGCGCCCCCACTGGCGGGGTCAAAATTTTCCGATCTAAACAACGCCTAAAGCCCGCTGCTGTGCCGAGTAGCCAACCGATGACCGTACCACTCCAACCGCCAAAGATGAGTACAGTCAAGGCAGCGATCGGACCTAAAATGCCACTCGACTTGATTGCCTTGATTACCTGCATACGATTTTAGATTTTAGGTTTTAGATTTTGGATTTTAGATTTATGCCAAAATCCAAAATCCAACATTGATTTATACCTTTTCTTGAACATTTTCTCCCAGCAATCCACCCGGTCGAAATGCCAGAATAATCACCAAGACAGCAAACACCCAGGCATTCGTCCAACGGCTAGAGAGATACTGATCGCTTAAGGCAGAGAGTAATCCGATCAGCACTCCCCCTAACATTGCCCCGATGATGTTGCCAATTCCCCCCAGTACGGCTGCCGTAAATGCTCGTAAGCCTGCGGTAAAGCCCATTGTAAAGACAATCGTGTTGTTGTAGAGTCCTACCAAAAGCCCTGCTGCTCCAGCTAGCGCTCCACCGATCAAAAACGTCAGAGCAATAATCCAATTCACATCAATCCCCATAATTAGGGCCGCGTCTCGACTTTGAGCTGTTGCTCGCATCGCTTTCCCCAGACGGGTGTACTGCACGAACAGGTGGAGTGCCAGCATCAGGGCTACAGCAACAATTAATACAATTAAGTCTTTCGTTGTAAATACAATCCGGGACTGAATTCCTAGAGCTTTGAGAATATCGATCCGGGGTAAGAGATCGGGAAAGCTTTTGGGGGCAGCCGAATTAGCGCCCATGACGGGGATAAACGATTTGAGTCCCCCCCAAAACAATCCGAGGTTTTGGAAAATGAAGGAAACTCCAATCGCAGAAATTAGCGGTGCGAGTCGGGGGGCATTGCGTAACGGGCGATAGGCGTAGCGTTCGGTGAGAATATTGAGTCCGGCACAAAAAACAGTAGCGATCGCTAAAGCAACGAGCATGGCTGGGATAGCAATCTGGAGAGGTGCGCCATCCTGAACCCCAAAGGCTCCAATGGCGGTGAGGGCAGCAAACGCTCCCAACATGTATAAGTCGCCGTGGGCAAAGTTGATCAGCTCAATGATGCCGTAGACCAACGTGTACCCCAGCGCAATGATGGCAATAATTGCACCATTGACCAGACCCACTAAAATTTGTTGAATCAATACTTCAGGGTTGCCAGCGATATCCCCTGCAATTCGAGGTAAGTCTAACCCCGCGATCGGTCCTAATAACAGGACTAAGTAGGCGACAACGAGGTAAATCAGAGGCTTGCGCCATTGTTTCATCATTACTCACTCAGAGATTAAAGCATTCGTTTTAGTTTAGGACTTACGCAAATTTCCTTTTGAACCACCATCAGTAGGGGCGCACGTCGGTGCGCCCTTCCGATGTTTGGAGTCCCTTCGTCAGTCCTAAGTTTATAGAGGCAGACCTACTGGTTTTGTGGTCATCAATACGAGCAAATTTCTCGCATTTAGATAGAGTTAGGGGTTTGCCCATGTAGGACAAAGCCCCTAACTCTGCACAAAACCTGTACTGAATTAATCAGCCGTCAGTACCTTCACAAACTCCCACTTACCGTTTTTCACAACATTACCGGACAACGTCTTCAATGTTGTATCGCCATTCTTGTCGAAGCTCCATGTACCGAGAATGCCTTGATGGTCTTTCGTACTCATCACGGCATCCCGAATCGCTGAGCGATCGCTTTTGCAGACTTTATTAATCCCACTGATGACGGCTTTTGCCGCCTCATACCCGTAAGCGGCGTAAGCTTCTGGTTCGGAGTTAAACTTTTTCTTGTAGTTTTCGTACCACGTCTTACCTGCACCCGTTAGCTGCTTCGGAGGAATGCCACCAAACGTTGCTAAATAGCCTTCAGCATCTTTACCGGCAGCATCAATCAAGGCTTGCTCAAACGTGCCATCCGGTCCCATAAATTTGACCTTATCCGCCGTCATGCCAACGTTACGAGCATCTTTAATTAATTGCCCAGCATTGTTTTGGGTAATACCGCCGAAGTAGATCAAGTCAGGATTGAGTGCTTTGATTTTGGTCATCAAGGCTTTGTAGTCGCTGGCTTTGGAGTCGATGCCTTCATGCCCTAAGACTTGTATACCCTGCTTTTTGGCGCTCGCGTCAAAAATGTCAGCCAGCCCTTTCCCGTAAACTTCTTGATCGTCTAGGATATAAACTTTTTTCACGCCTAGCGATTTTGCCCAATTGGCAGCCGCCGACCCTTGTAGGTCATCGGCGGGAACGACGCGGGCGTAATTACGCTTGCCCGTAGGATAGTATTTTTCCGGTTCGCCTTTTTCACCTTTATTGGGCTTAGTCAAACCGACGGCGGTATTAGCGGGGCTAACCATGACCAAATCAGCCTTGTTCAGGATGGGGATCGATAGCTTGGCCGCCCCGGAATTGAACGTACCGATGTAGGCAACAACTGATTTATCTGCGACAGATTTGTTCGCGTTGGAGATTTCTTGTGCTGAGTCCCATTTCCCCGCAGCAGCAGTGGCGTCGTCTAATGCTTCGTATTGAATCTTAATTTTGCCATCACAGGCAGTTGAGTTCGTTTCATCAAGAGCTTGCTTAACCCCATTGACAATGGTTTGAGTCTGACCCAGTGCGCTTCCAGTCATCGGCAAACTGGAGACAATCTTAACGGTGTTTCCACCACTAGCGCTTCCTCCATTCCCACTGCCACAAGCAGTGGCTAGGAAGCCTGCCGCTAAGGTTGTAAGAGTTAAGGCAATAGCAAAACGAGGTGTAGGGCGATTGACTAAAGAGAACTTACTCATATGAATATGTCACTTCTCTACTTTCCCCAAGTAGATTCAAATTGAATAAATCAAGTTTTAATTTTATCTTCTGTCTACGGACAGATAGACTTGTGATGCTTATTTTTGCAAGGAGACATACTCCAATCGTGAAGCGGAAATCAGAGTGAAGCTCCAGTAAATTTGACTAGTTTTTATTAATACGGAGAGGGAGGGATTCGAACCCTCGGATAGGCCTTACGAACCTATCAACAGATTAGCAATCTGCCGCTTTCGACCACTCAGCCACCTCTCCATGATGGCGCTTTGACATCATAGCAGATTTTTTTGAGTTGGTGCTGCCTTTGGCAAGTTTTCTTGGAGGGATACCCACTTTTCCCTTGGTTCTGTGGTGGTTTGGGCATCGGAAAGTGGAAATAATATTTACAATTTGCAACTTAAATCCTGAATAATGTTATACTTTTTGTACTTTCCTGAGGAAAGAGAAAAAACTAGTCCAATCAATCTTAAGGTTTGGTTAAACACAGAATCATTCCTAGACACCAGGAGGGGAAAGATTGCGAAGCTAGAACGCGATCGGCGGTAACTATCTCCGTCAACTCCGAAGCTTGCAGGCTGGAACGCAATATATTCCCATGGGCTGATTACAGTCAATTGGTCTTGACGCGCAACATTTCTTTACTAAAATTGAAGAAAGTTTAGCTGAAGAGCCAAGAGGGTCAGAAATCGACATCCAGTCCGCCCTAACCTTCGTCAAAATCCAGGACTAAACGAACACAAACATCATGGACACTACAAATAAACAGCACATCGCTTTAATTTCCGTTCACGGCGATCCAGCCGTGGAAATCGGCAAAGAAGAAGCCGGAGGACAGAACGTTTATGTGCGTCAGGTGGGTGAAGCGCTTGCCCACCTTGGATGGCACGTCGATATGTTTACTCGAAAAGCGAGTGCTGAACAACCTGAAATCGTTGAACATGGTCCGCATTGTCGGACCATTCGTTTAAAGGCCGGTCCAGAGGCATTTGTGCCGCGAGATGAGATCTTTGGGTATGCCAGCACGTTTGTTGAGGAACTGATTAAGTTTCAAAAACAAAACGGAATTCAGTATCCCCTGGTACATACCAACTACTGGATCTCATCTTGGGTAGGAATGGAACTTAAGAAGCGTCAACCACTCAAACAGGTTCATACCTACCACTCATTGGGTGCCGTGAAATACAAGTCGATTAACACGATCCCAATGATTGCTAGCACCCGCTTGAATGTGGAAAAAACCGTGCTAGAAACCGCCGATCGCATCGTGGCAACCAGTCCTCAGGAAAGAGACCATATGCGATCGCTCGTTTCCACCAAAGGGAACATCGATATCATTCCCTGTGGCACGGACATTCACCGGTTTGGTTCCCTTGACAAACAAGCGGCGCGTGCCGCCATTGGCGTCGATCCAGACGCTCTGCTAGTGTTCTACGTTGGACGGTTTGACGAGCGCAAGGGGATCGAAACCCTAGTACGGGCAGTTGCACAGTCACAACTGCGGGGTCACAAGAACCTGAAGCTCATCATCGGTGGTGGTTCTCGCCCCGGTCAAAGCGATGGCATAGAGCGGGAGCGGATTGAGGGGATTGTTGATGAACTCGGCATGAGAGACATCGTGAGCTTCCCCGGACGCTTGAGCGATGAGATTCTGCCTGCTTACTATACAGCAGCAGATGTCTGCGTCGTTCCCAGCCACTACGAACCCTTCGGTTTGGTTGCCATTGAAGCGATGGCCTGTGGAACACCAGTGATTGCCAGCGATGTCGGCGGGTTGCAATTTACCGTCGTTTCCGAAGAAACCGGTCTACTGGCACCCCCGAAAGATGACGCTGCCTTTGCTCAAGCGATTGACCGCATCCTCTCCAATCCCGAATGGAGAAACCAACTCGGTCAACAAGCAAGAGTTCGGGTAGAGGACATGTTCAGTTGGGATGGCGTTGCCCGTCAGCTGAGCGACCTTTACACCCAGTTGATCGAACAACCGACTAAACAGTTGGCACAAGCTAGCGCATAAACGCCTTTAGCCTTCACGCTGAAGTCCTAAGGCGTGTCATCAATTAGCTACACATCCCGTACCAGTAGTGAATTCTGGCTGTCAGGCTCGTTCGAGCTTTATAGCCGTAAAAGCCTTGCTCTGACAGCATTCTACATTTAATTGATGACACGCCCTAGCTGGGTCAATCTAGATTTCCCAGCAGCAGACTGATAAAGTTTCGGTGCTACAAACTAATAAGCTTACCGTGCCTAAAGCATTACTTGCTTGACATCGAGAGCTGTTTGTCAGTGGTTTGTTGCAAAGGACAACAGACCACTGACCGATGACGACAAACAGAGAACCTAAGTGTATGTTGTGCATCTAGTCTGCACAACAATCGATCAGCTACTACTCTCCCACGGGTCGTCCATCAACGCTGACTCATTTGTGTCGGATGCATTTCCGTCTCGAAGGGTTTCTTGGACGACCTGCAAAATTTCCGATCGCACTTGTTCGTAAGCTTCCGTCGTACACCAAGGGCGTAACGATAACGTTGTTGCCGTGGGTGAAATGGAAGAGACATAGCAAGTCGTTTTAGGACGATCCAAAACCAAAGGATGGTGTTGTACCAAGGATAAAAGCAAAATCATCGTCGGTTCAATGGGGCGATCGCCAATATCAATCTCCAAATCAACTCGTCGCGTCCCTAGTGCCGTAAGATTTTTCAAGGTACCGCTGAACAGGTTATTATTCGGCACCGTAATCTTAATGTTGTCCTTGGTTACTACTGTCGTTGAAAAAATACCAACCGCATCCACCACACCCTTAACATCCGATGGCCCTTCAATCAAATCGCCCACCTCAAACGGGCGTTGATTGAGTAGCATTACGCCAGCAGCAAAATGCGATAAAGTACTTTGCAATGCCAAGCCGATCGCCAAACCGGCGGCCCCCACTACCGCAACTACAGTATTCGCTTGAATGCCTAGGGTATTTAAGATAGCCACTATCCCAACAATTAACGTCAGGATTTCCGACGCCTGAACTAGGAACTTTCGTAAAGTTGGCTCAACTGGAGTAAACGCTCTGCGCGTGAAACGACCAACGAGGTTAACAGCATAGCGGGTGATCAGCACAATGATCAGCGCCCACAAGATTTTTGGGCCAATCTGAAAGCCCAGCTCGATCAGCTTGAGGTTAAACCATTTTGCTGGATCGATTCTAAATAATGATGCGACATCAGCCCAAGAAGTCATTAGTAACCTGCTTTTTTCCTCGATTCGACGACCAAAGTTTAACGCTTGAGAGCGCTTAGAATCTTTCTAACTCATTCATAGCAGGTTGCGATCGCGAGAAGTACTCAAGGGAGATACCCTGGTTATGCAGATTAGCCAGAAGCTTCTCAACGGTAGACAAAAGCGTCTAATTGAGCCTCCAGAGAGTCGATTTCTGCTTCAATTGCCATAGCAGAAACGGTCAAGTCTTTGCACTCTAACCAAGCCGGAGATTCTGCGATCGCTTTTCTATACCTTCTCAATTTTGCATGAAGCGGCTTAATTCGAGCCATCAATTCTGACTGTTGCTTTTGCCTTGACACGGTATCGGCTGTTTGAGCCGTGTCCGTTTTTGGTAAAAGCCGCTTGACTGTATTAACCAGTGCTTGGAGGTGGCCCTGCTTGGAGACATAGGCATCCGCACCTTGTTTGCTGCCCCAGTAGAAATCGCATTTTTCACTTTTAGTGGAATACATCACCACAGCAAGATTCTGAGTTTTGTCATTGCCTTTAATCCGACGGCAGACTTCGTAACCGTTCATTTTAGGCATGACAATATCTAAAATCACGACATGAGGACAATAAGTCTCAACTAAAGACAGTGCTTCAACACCATTAACGGCAAAGATTACCTTTACTCCTATCTGTTCGAGAAGAACTCGGATTACCTCCCGTTGGGTAAGGCTATCTTCCACCACCAGCACGGTACTCATATCTCCTGCCTTTTCGCCTGAATGCTACTCGATCTCTTGCCAAGTCAATTGTTGTGATGCAGCAGTAACACATATCTCTAGCAGCTTTACCACTTATGCAAGAAGTCTACTGTCCTCAGTATTAAACCGGAGTTCCCCCGTGGGGGAATTCCGGACTAACGACTAACGACTAACTACTAACTACTAACGAAAACCCCGTCTTGAAAAACGAGATTGTTTATCTCTTCATTCCCTCACCCACAACTACACGCGGCAATCGATGTTTGAACCCACACAGAATTTCCCAGGAAATCGTTCCAAGAGATTCAGCCCAGTCATCCGCTGAAACTTGGAAATTTCCATCCTGCCCAATTAACGTCACCACTTCCCCAGTCTGTAAGTCGGGAATTGCACTAACATCGAGCATCAATTGATCCATCGTAATAGCTCCAATCTGCCGCACCTTTTGACCCCGAATTAAAACCGCCATTTTATTGGAGAGGTTGCGAGGAACGCCATCAGCATAACCAATGCCGATTACAGCCAGACGCATTTCGCGATCGGCAATAAATTGATAGCCGTAGCTGACACCTGTGCCAGGGGTAATGGTTTTGACCTGTGTCACCCGCGCTTTCACTTGCATCACTGGCTTGAGGTTAACCGTATTCCGTAAATGTTCGGCTGGGTACAGGCCATACAGGGCGAGGCCTACGCGCACCCAATCGTAGTGCAATGCTGGGTCGGTTAAGGTAGCAGCAGAGTTGGCTAGATGCAGATAAGGTGGCTGAATTCCAGCCTCATGAAGTTGCGCGATCGCATTCTCAAACCGTTGATGTTGCAGTCTCATCACCGTTGGATCGAGACTGTCGGCTGTCGCGAGATGGGAATAGACACTCTCGATTTTTAAACCGGGTAACTGCTGTACGAGTTGGACGAACTGCCTTGCTTCTTGCCAGGGCATTCCCAAGCGCGACATTCCCGTATCTAATTTGAGATGTACGGGTAGTGTTTGGTTGAGATCGCTCAGCGTTTCGGAAAAAACCAAGGCTTGCTGGGGAGTACACAGCGTCGGTTGCAATTGCCAATGAGCGATCGCGCGAACTTGTTCGGGAGTATTCGTCGCCCCCAACAGCAAGATCGGTGCCTCAATTCCCGCTTCCCGCAGTTGAATCCCCTCTTGTAATGTAGCCACACACAATCCACCTGCCCCAGCATCTAAGGCAGTTCGGGCAACCACGATCGCACCGTGGCCGTAGGCA
>DATNPC010000798.1:0-10211 GCA_036703375.1 Allocoleopsis sp. | reverse complement strand
TTTATTATTAATTGGATTTCTTATGACTGAGAGTTCAGTTAAATTTTTCAATCCAGATAAAGAACGGAGGTCAGTGATTTGATTGAAGCTGAGGTCAAGGTTAGTCAATTTCGTAAGAGAGGCAAGGGGACGTACATCATTAATCTGGTTGGAAAATAAGTCCAGCTCAGTCAGATTAGTTAATGATTTTAAGGGGTTAAGGTCATTAATTTGATTGCCTTTCAGGTAAAGCGTCGTTAAGTTCGTCAGTGAAGACAGGGGACGCAGGTTGTTAGTTTGAATGCCATCCAGGTAAAGCGCTCTTAGGTTTTTCAGAGAACTGAGAGGACTGAGGTCTGTAACGGGATTTCCGGTTAAATCGAGAGTCGTTAGGTTCCTTAGAGCTTGTAAGGGTTGAAGGTCGCGAACCTGATTTTCTGTCAAGTCTAGTTCCTGGAGTTGAGTATGCGATCGCAACGGACTTAGGTCAGTTATCTTATTAGTTGCTAGCCGAAGCTTTGTCAAGTTCGGTAATGAAACTAAGGGATGCAAGTCAGAAATCTGTTGACCAACAAGATTTAGTTCAGTGGAGTTTTGAAGTTGCTGTGAAGCACTTTCACAATCGGATGTTCCTGCCTTTTCTAGTAGAACTTGAATTGTCTGTTGTTCGGTGGCAGAAAGCTGTTTTTGATTCAGACACCAATCTGTAAAAGTTTGATAGTTGTTAGTTTGGGAATGTTGGGTTTTAGCTTGAGTGACCTTAAGCGTTGTTGTCACGAGATATGCTGTCAGACTAACTGTAAAAATAGTGGTGCAAAAAGCTTTCATCGTGTTTTTCAAGTTGTATCGGAATGCTCAATTCTATATCGAACTCCTTCCTAGCCTTTTAGGATTGAGATTCAATACACTTTTAAGTCCTATCATATCGCTACAATTACAAACATAAAAGTTGCGGCTAAGTGGCATGAATTTTTTGTAAAGATTCCACCCGTTTTACGAATTAATTTTTCTAGTTAATTGATCGAGTTTATCTACTGAATAACCCGGACTTATTATCAGGCATCAGTGTTAGGTGCTGACTGGGTTTGTTACAGCTAACGACGGAACGGGGAAATAGGGAGACGCATCCGACACAAATTAACTCGCTTCCATCCACTCAACACACCGCTTCATTTGATGGCGCATAGTCTCAGCATCAGCATGGTATCGACGACCATGCCCTGGTAATACCCACTCAAACGAATAGTTAGCCAGTTTTTGCATCGATCGTTTTAATTCCGACCAAGAGTACCAGCAGGCATCGTGGAAAGCAATGAGTTGATTGAGTTGCTCTGACCACGCAAGGTGATCGCCACTGAATAGAAATTGATTGTTATACAACAGAACAGTATGACCTTTGGTGTGACCGGGAACTGGGATAATGAGCAAGTCTGGAGCTAGCCCGACGGGTTCGGAATCGTCGAGTTGAATTTCAACGTCACGAGTACCTGTGGTAATGTCATCGCTGTGCAAAATGCGATCGCATCCAAAATACTCGGCATACTTTTGATGATCGGCAACGTCATCTCGGTGAGTCAGATACATATAACGAATCCCACCCATCTCTTCTAAACGCTTAATGAGTGGTGGTGTAAAGCGAGGAGAATCAACCAAAACGTTCCCCTCAGTACGCTGAATCAAGTAGCTAGCCGCACCGTAGGAGTTCTCCGAATGATAGCCGCAATGGTATACATTAGCTGCAACTAAAATGGGAAAACTCAACTGAGCTTGTCTGATATCCTGAGGCTTGTCTACAGTACCAATGGAAGCTGTAGGACAGGCTAATAAGGCTTGAAGCGATCGCAACCGTTCTTGTTCGTTTGCTGGTTGATGATAGACTGCCGACTGGTTCCCCGCACGAGTAAACACCTCCGGAGTCATCCATCGACAAGTATCACAATCAATGCAAGTACTATCAACATAAAAGTCACCACTAATGTTTTGAGGGCGGCGTTGGTTAAGATGAGCCATTGTGAAACCTCACAAATACTGGTAATGAGCTAATAGCTCAAGTGTGATGAATCAGTATCAAAGGCGTAGCATTCGACATTCTTACTAAATCATATTCGTTATGACTACGATTTGCTTGTAAGTTACCACCTGGTTCTAGAGAAGTGCGGCAGTAGTAAGCGAGTGGTAAGTATCTAGACTCAGATCTACCTCTTTGGATAGATATATTACGTTTAACTGAGATTCATAAAGAAAAGTATAGGGATATATAAAAAATCAAGGTGCATCGCTCATGGTCTCATCCTGGTCTAATCCATTACCGCTAGCCGAGTACGCCACCATCGAAGTTGTTATCTATACTTACGAAGACGGATGGATTCCTATCATGTACTCTTGCTTGGCGGAGGCACTCCGGCTCTACCATCAGGCTTTGCTTCACGGAGCGGAAATTTTTGTGTTTCCTCCCAATCTAATGCCCCGCACTCTTCGAGTTCTGAATGGTCGAAGCTAAATCCAGCCCCCTAGATTGTTAGGAATTGCTGAATAGATCGAGCGATCTTGTTCGACTGGCACAACAGAAGCCCCGCTGATGGGAGGGCGGGGCGTAAAACTTTCTGATATGGACAACTATGTACTACTTCTTAGTATTCCCGTGTTTGAGTTAACCAGAATCAGCTCTCCAAAGAAATTTTTGATAATGGTCAGTCTTGGCAGGCGACCTCACTAGACAGGTGCTAGGGTAGAAGAGCAAAAAGATCGGCACAGTCGCGATGAGGGGAAATCTACCAGCGCGTTGTTCACGCCTGACAGCCGACGCAGTTCTTGATTAAGAATTAGGAGATTTCCTCTATGTCATCTCTGATTGAAAAGTTACTTGAAGCTGGCTGGTGTTACGAAAGCAATCGACCCCAGCATGACCAAGAAAAGACCGAAATCTATAAGGACTGGGAAATAATCATTTACCCAGAATTAGCTTTACACTACCTGCCTACAGGAGAGTACTTTATCGGCTCAACTACCCCTAACTTGGAGCCGAGAGTTTCCCAGGCCAAAGTAAGAGTCATCAAAGCTCTGATTGACTCAGCATCATAACGATAGAACTAAATACTGTCTAAATGTCTGAGCCTTTACTCATCGTCGATGTACAAGTTGGTTTCATTAACCAATTCACACACCACATACCACAACGAGTCGTCTGCTTGATCGAGCAGAAGCGGTATTCACCACTCCTGTTTACTCGGTTTATTAACGCACCAGATGGCCCCTACGATCGCTTCCTGGGCTGGCATGGTTGCAATAGCGAGCCAGAAACAGAGATTGTTCCGGAACTCAAGTTATTGGCTCAAACTGGCTCGATCTTTTCTAAGCCGGGGTTGTGCGGTATGCCTGACGAACTCATAGACTACCTGCGTCAGCAGAAGATTGAACGAGTCTTCATTGTTGGCATCGATACCGACATGTGCGTGCTGAAAATCGCCATGGATTTGTTTGACATTGGGATTGAACCCATCGTCTTCACCGATTGCTGTGCTAGCACGGCAGGCTTACAGGCACACCTGGCAGGACTAGCGGTACTTAGCCGGAATATCGGTGCTATGAGACTGCGCGATGCTGGACTCAGTGGTGGATCGCTGGCTGCACCATAAAGCGAAGAGCGATCGCATCGAGCGAGAGAAAATCTCAGAAGAGCGATCGCTCTTGCTCTAATCTTAAAGTCTTACTCTATGCTAACTAGCTCATCTTTAAAATTAGGAAGACCCCACTAGTGGAACTCCAGTGGGGACTCGTCACATATAGAGAAGTAGCAGCTCTCTCACTTACCATTACGTCGAAAGACATATTTTGGCTCTGTCTTTAGATAGAGCTTTTGTCAAGACGAATTGTATAGGAGAATACTAACTTTTAAGCGAATGAGAGAGTTGAAGGTTGGAACAGTCAGGAATTATAAAATTGCTAATTTTTCGTCTATTTATAATTCACAATTGTTTCATCCTGGATGCCTTGCTAACCGGCAACCTTCAACTCTTCAACTCTAGCTTATCGGCCAACTCCGACAAAGCGGAAACCAGCACGCTCTAAGACTTCCCGATCGAGGAAATTGCGACCATCAATCATCACTGGATTGCTCATGAGTTTGGCCATTTTGTTATAGTCCAACTTTTGGAATTGCTCCCAGTCTGTCACTAGAACTAAGGCATCACAGCAATCAGCTAACCGTTCGGGATCGGTTTCTACGATGACACCCGATAAACCATGGCGCATTCCAGTTTGAGAAATAATTGGATCGTAGGCTTTGACTTTTGCGCCGAGTCGATTTAACTGCTCGATCAAGTTCAAGGCTGGAGCATCGCGCAGATCGTCGGTGTCCGGCTTAAACGTTAAACCCAGGAGTCCAACCGTTTTCCCTTTGAGGATTTTGAGTTCTTGCTGAAGTTTTTCAATGGCAATCAAGCGCTGGCGTTGGTTAACGTTGACAGCGGCTTTGAGTAACTGAGCGTCATAACCATAATCGTCAGCGGTATGAATTAAAGCTGAGACATCTTTGGGAAAACAGGAGCCACCCCAGCCAATTCCCGCTTGCAAAAACTTGCCACCAATTCGGGAGTCTAAACCGATTCCTTTGGCAACTTGGTTGACATCAGCCCCGACGCGATCGCAAATATTGGCGACTTCATTAATGAAACTAATTTTAGTGGCCAAAAAAGCATTCGCGGCGTATTTAACCATCTCAGCCGAGCTAATATCGGTCACTAGCACTGGCACTGGAGGTAGCGATTTATCTTCAGCGACTTGACGCTCGACGATTGGGGCATAGAGTTCTTGCATCATCGCGATCGCTTTTTGACTGTTGCTTCCCAGCACGATGCGGTCTGGGTTAAACGTATCGTAAATCGCTGAGCCTTCGCGTAAAAACTCTGGGTTGCTCACCACATCAAACTCGATACTCGTATCGGGTGCGATTTCTTCAGCATGTCCTCCAGCTACGACTAGAGTCTTCTGACGTTCAGTCGCACCATCTAGCACGATCATCCGCACCCAATCACCAGAACCAATCGGTACAGTGGATTTATTAACAATCACCTTATAGCCCCCGTCGAGGTGAGCGCCAATGCCTCTGGCAACCGCTTCTACATAACGCGTATCGCTTTCGCCATTGGGTAGGGCAGGTGTTCCGACAGCAATAAACAAAATTTCCCCATGTGCCACACCAGCCGCAATATCTGAGGTAAATTCCAGATGACCATCGCGACTAGCTGACTGCATAATTTCAGAAAGTCCTGGCTCGTAAATTGGTGACTGCCCAGACTTCATCAATTTAACTTTCTCTTCGTTGTTATCCACACAGATAACGTGATGCCCAATATGAGCGAGGCAAGCACCCGTTACCAACCCAACATATCCAGTTCCTATGACACAAACGCGCATTTAGCTACTCCTTGCTAATAAATCAGAGTATTGGTTGGGGAGCCTTACTATTCGGGAATTCTCAGGGCTGGGACTTCCTTTAGCTGTAGAGCTAAATTTTCAAGGAAGATTGCGGTTAACTATACTACCCAGTAAGGCTCGATTCGATTTGCAATGGGCGCGTGCCCGATCGCCAAATTTCCCAAGCCCTGTATTCTGTTGGTGAGACCCTGATTGAATGTTAATGTTTTAAATCGAAGCGAGTTGCTGCTGTTCAGAAGACTCGATACGATTGCGAAAATCGTCTATAGTCAGTTTTAATCCCTCTTGTAAGGGTACAGTAGGTTGCCAATCCAGCAAAGTCTTCGCTCTTGTAATATCGGGGCGGCGGCGTCTTGGGTCATCTTGAGGGAGGGGCTTAAAGATGATTTCTGCATCGGGATTTACCATTTTCTGAACAGCTTGGGCCAGTTCCAGAATGGTGTACTCATCAGGATTCCCTAAATTAATCGGTCCGGTATGCTCGCCATTCATCAGTCGCATCAATCCTTCCACCAAGTCAGAGACATAGCAGAAACTGCGGGTTTGCGAACCATCCCCGTACACGGTGATCGATTGACCTCTCAAGGATTGCACGACAAAATTGCTAACCACGCGACCGTCGTTTTCTAGCATGCGACTGCCATAGGTGTTAAAAATTCTGGCGACGCGAACCGCTACATTATTTTGCCAGTGGTAGTCAAACGCCAAGGTTTCCGCGACTCGCTTTCCTTCGTCGTAACAGCTACGAGGTCCAATGGGATTGACGTTTCCTCGGTAATCTTCTGACTGAGGATGAACTTCAGGGTCACCGTAAACCTCAGAGGTAGAAGCGAGTAAAAATCTTGCTTTCACCCGTTTAGCCAATCCCAGCATATTCAGGGTACCCATAACATTGGTTTTAATCGTCTTTACGGGATTGTACTGATAGTGAACTGGCGAAGCCGGACAAGCTAAGTGGTAAATTTGGTCAACTTCTAACCGAATTGGTTCGGTGATGTCGTGGCGGATGAGTTCAAAGTTAGGATTACCTAACCATGGCAGGATATTGCGCTTGTGACCCGTATAGAAGTTATCTAAACAAATAACTTCATGTCCTTGTGCCATTAAGCGATCGATCAGATGGGAACCGATGAAACCAGCACCACCCGTAACCAGAATTCTCATAGTTTTATGTTCAGCTACACCAATCTAGCAGCGCTATTCTAAACGTATTGAGCTATAACATGCCACAAGTATTAAGGGCTGCGATCGAGATATCTTTAAAGATTTTGTAAAGATTTCATCAAATTTAGAAATAATACTTTAGATAGTAGATAACTAACACGTTAGTTATCTCTGTTCAAAACAATAGTAACAAGGGAGAGACGACAGCTTTTTTGACTGCATATACACCCTCAAGAGGGACGGTTTAAAACAGAAAGTAAATTCCGATCGCAAAATTTTTTAGATAGCGTTTTTATTTTTTGGTAATTTAACAAGCGATAGCATTTCTGGGTCGCTTCACTCCCCAAGGATAAAACCGACTGGGTGCCGCTGGTCAATCGTTTCTCCATTACTTTCTTTTGAAATCAATGGTTTCGACGATTCTGAGCCGCTTCACTCCCCAAGGATAAAAAGGATAAAACCGACTGAGTGTGGCTGGTAAATGGTGTCTCCATGACTTTTGAGTTCAATGTAGCAGTTCTCGGTTGCATAGAACACATGGTAGGGGCGATTCATGAATCGCCCCTACAAACTGGACAGAGTACAAAAATCATGTATGGATACGACGTGTGATGTCATAACCCGTGAACGACGGGCAACTGAGAATTGCTGTAAAATTTTTCTAAAGTTTTTCTAGGTAACTCAACAGGTCTGCCATTTCCTGGGGGCTGGGCTGGAACTTAGGCATGGGAGGAGTCTGACCGCTTATCACTTGGTGAATTAAGCTGACTTTGGACTTTCGTTTAGATACGTGCTGCAAGCTGGGTCCTACCTGACCATCCCCTCTGATGCCGTGGCAACCGGCGCAGTTGATTTGGAAAATAGCCTGACCTCGCACTGAATTCCCGTCTAGCGATAAGACGTTATGCATATAGGGGTCTGAAACCTGAATGAGGTGGAAACCTAAGATGCTTGCGCCGACTGCCAACAGTACTGCCAGCACCAACAAGATAATCCGCCGAACTAATAATTCAGGTTGGTCAAGCTGGTTTTCCAAACGATCTCCTGTCAAAGTTAGAATCTACAACGTATTTTGATTGGGATGAAACCGAAAAAATCGGTCTAGTGCTATGGGGATGTGATAACGTAACAACTTATCGAAAAGTATGTCGATTAATAAACATAGCTTAAAATTTACGGAATGAGGAAGCAAGTCCGCTAATAGATAGAATTTAGTCTCTGCTACTACAACAGCAGCCGATTTGTAGCCTAGATGTTTCGTCCTAAGAGCTATAGGATGAGAAACAGGTAAAAAAACTTATCAATACAGGAGCACGAACGTGGTAGAACCTCTGGTTTCAGGAATTGTCCTTGGTTTAATCCCAATTACCCTAGCTGGGCTATTCGTCGCGGCTTATATGCAGTACAAGCGCGGCGACCAGTTGGGCATCAATAAGTAAAGAGTGGCAAGTGGGGAGTTAAGAAAGCCTACGGGAGCTTGCGCTAACAAGGTCAGACGCAGTTCGTCTACAGACTCTCAACTCCCCACTGCCTCCCTGGACGATTGGCAATAGAAGGTCAAAGCCGTGTTGCCGTAGACTTTCTGACGGCAGGCTTCAAGGTTGAGAATTGTTGTGGGCAGAGAGTTTTTGGGGTTATGCTCTGCGGCTAGTTCACCGTCCTCCGCAAGCAGTTGATAGCGAGCGATCGCATCTAAGACGGGCTTGTACAAGTGACTCTCATACGGGGGATCGAAGTAAATGCGATCGAATTGCTGACCCGCAAGAGTCTTTAATCGCCCCACCACATCTCCTTGTATCACGTCAAACTCTTGTTCGGGTCGAGCGACCTGCTCCCAATTTTGTCGAATAGTGGCGCAGGCTTTTGCCCATTTTTCAATGCCAATCACGAAAGACGCTCCCCGACAGAGCGCTTCAGCCCCCATTGAACCCGTGCCAGCACATAGATCGAGCCATCGGCAATCAGGAATTGTGCCTTGCCAAATGTTAAATACAGCCTCCCGCACCCGTGCCAAGGTCGGACGTGTTTCTTGACCTGGAAGGGTTTTCAGTTGGCGATTACCATAAATTCTCATTTAGACTAGAACGCTCGTTTTCACTTGCGCTACGAAGTTAGATAGGATTTGCAATCCTGTTGTGGAGGATTTTTCCGGGTGAAACTGGACAGCCATCAAGTTATCGCGAGCGATCGCTGCTGTTACAGTCTGAGTGCCGTGGGTAACGGTTGCCGCCCGAATGCTGGGATCGATGGGGTCAACATAGTAGGAATGAACGAAATACACTCGCGGACTACCGGATAACTGATGCCATAGCGGAGCATGGGGCTGAGTGAACTCTAACTCGTTCCAGCCCATATGAGGAATGGTAATTCCTGGTTCTGGGCGGAAGCGGCGCACGGTACCAGAAACAATGCCTAATCCAGGTTCAGTGCCTTCATCGCTACTGTCAAACAGAATCTGTAAGCCCAGGCAAATGCCCAAGAAAGGTTTGCCGTTGGCGATCGCTTGTTTAATTGGTTCTTCCAGTCCGCGCGATCGCAAATGTTGTACAGCGGGGTCAAACGCTCCCACTCCGGGTAAGACCACAGCATCCGCCTGCTCAATATCTGCTGGTAAATCTGTCACTTTCACCGTTGCACCGGCTTTTTCTAAACCTTTGCAGGCAGAGTGCAGGTTCCCCATGTCATAGTCCACAACAGCGATCGCTGGCATTACCTGCCTCCCTTACATTGTATTACTGAAGCTATTTCCATTTTAAGGCGCAGCCGTCTACCTCTCTATGAGTAGAAAAATCCTCTTGACCTCCTTTCAAACCTGGCAACCCGAACAAAAATCTAATTCTTCAGACGATTTACTCCACAAAATCGCTCAGGATACAGGTTCAGATTCCCTCACCTTCCTTAGGCAGCTACCGGTCAATATTCCTGAAGCGGCAAGTCGCGTTATTGCCAAAATTGAAGAGGTACAGCCTGATGCCATTATTTGTTGTGGCATGGCTCAGAACCGCCAAACGTTAACCGTAGAATCCCGTGCAACGTGTGGAAACAGATCTTATCGAATCCGTTTATATAGTTATTGTTTGGCGATTTGCCGGAAATTGAGTTTGAACGGGCTTGAAGATATTTTGCCAATCTTTTTGGGAATTAGCGGTTCAGATTCGCTATTAATCAAAACTCCAGTAAATCTAGGAAATTTATTAGAGGGCTTATCTAATACGGAAATCAGCCATGAGGCTGGAAAATTCGTCTGTGAAGGGCTGTATTACGAAGTCTTGAAGTATTTGCGAATACATAATTCGGATATTCCCTGTATTTTTGTTCACGTTCCAATTCTCACACTCAAAAATTTGCCGGTAATATTAGCGGACTTCCGACTAATTATTGAAAAAATTTAAAATTCTCTCTTTCCTTTTGGTGTTCTGGATCGTATCTGGGTTTCATTGTTGTCCATAGTTCAAATAGACTAGTGCTAGAAGGCAGAAGGTACAGGCTTCCAGGGTAAAAGCAGGGTAAAATGTAGAAAGGCTTATACTTTCTACGTTTGGCTGTATTGTTAACTGGCCACTTATTTTTTCTGCTGTGCTGCACTAGCCATACAATGACTGTCGATTGTTTGTAGAATGTCATCTATCTTT